>NZ_JNKU01000013.1 GCF_000702165.1 Sharpea azabuensis DSM 18934 | reverse complement strand
GCTGCCCGCAAAGTAATAAACTACTGTATCGCTAATGATATAGGCGCTCTCGTAGTCGGTTACAACGAAACGTTTCAGCTTAACAGCCATATAGGGAAGCGGAATAATCAGAACTTTGTAAACATCCCATACGGTCAGCTCCGCAGCAAGCTTGAATATCTCTGCAGGCTGAATGGCATTGTATTTGTAAAGCAGGAAGAGTCCTATACATCAAAATCATCATTCTGGGATCAGGATGACATCCCTGTTTACAATGCTGATAATCCAAGAGGATATCAGTTTAGCGGCAAAAGAGTACACAGAGGGCAGTATAAAACCGCAAATGGGAAAACAATCAATGCAGATGTCAACGGAGCACTGAACATCATGCGTAAAAGTAGCGTTGTGGATGTCAACATCCTATACGGTAGAGGCGAAGTGGACATGCCTGTAAGAATAAGGATTGCCTGACTTGTCAGGTGGAAACTTAAATATCAAACTTCTTAAATAGAACCGTCAGGTTCTTAGAAGCCACCTACCTTTAGGTGGGTGGTAGTTCACTCTTTTGTCTTATTGTGATGCTTGATAATGACATAGTTATAGCCACGTTTCTTCGCATCATGTTCAATAACAGCTTTCCAGTCACTCGCCTTTGTATATTCAACGACATAAGCTTTCATGCCATATTTGACAACACGATTAAGAAAAGCTTTCTTTTCATCACTGACTTTCTTATCCTGTCCAAGTGTACGATTCTTTTTATTATACTTTGTATAGACATCTTCTTTTAATACACCAGTGATGAGATCTTTGTTTTCTTTGTGGGTGATGAAATCATCAATAAAGATATGACCATCCTGAATAATGACTTTCATATCTAGCTTGTGGGCATAGTCAAGAAAATGCATCATAACATTGTATGTATTTATATCTTTATGGGAATATTCATAGAGATTGAAACCACGGACATAAAGACCATCATAGCCATTTGTTTTCATGGTATTGATTTGATCTTTGATATGTTTTTGCCATGCATCTAAGGTGATATTGGCATAGGTTGTATTTTTATGTGTGATATTACTATTTTGATAATTTTGATTCTTGTTGGCAGTCATATTGATCTGACCATAAAGGATCGTTGTATGCTTTTTGATTATTGTCGTTGTGTCTTTTGTAAAGGTTCCTTTTACAATGAGTGTTGTGTAGTGTTTTTGAATATGTTCTACCTGTGTTTTGTTCATACCAGTAAGTAAAGCGAAGTTTTCTGTTTTCTTTTTACTACAGCCAGATAAAACAAGTGCACAGAGTGTTAATGTAAGTAAAAATCGTTTCATGTCCTATTCCTTTCAGCTCTTATACAAGTAAACCTTAGCACAAATTCATGAACTTTAAAATAGTCGTCATATGCTTAATTGCCATAAACTCTTAGTTAGAGTATAATATCCCCAGGTGAATAATATGGAGAAAAAACAAAGTTTAAAAAGTACAATTTGGGAATATGTGAAAGTTGTCATAGTGACAGTAATCTTGACATATAGTTTGCTCTTTTTCGTACAGGTCAGTCGTGTTGTTGGACATTCCATGGATCCAACATATCACAATGGTGAAGTCGTCTTAGTCAATAAACGTTTCTATAAGCTAAGTGATGTAAAATATGGAGATGTTGTTGTGGCTGAAGTGAATTTTGGTGATGGTGATGAACAGATCATTAAGAGAGTTATTGGTAAGCCAGGTGATACGATTAGCTGTAAGGATGGTGTAATGTATCGTAATGGCAAGAAACTTGATGAAGGTTATATTATGGAAGATATGGCTAAGGAAAGCTGGAGTTATCATGTGGCTGATGGAAAGCTCTTTGTGATGGGGGATAATCGTAATAATTCTTCTGATTCTAGAGTGCTTGGGGCCCTTGATTTTAAACAGCATATTGTTGGTAAGGTCTTCTTCCATCTTTTCTAGAGTGTTTTATAACACTCTTTTTTGATGCAATATTACTAATATTTCAAAATATTTGATGTATATATTGGATATTTATAAAATGGTGAAAATAAAAGCGCTATCAAAAAATATTCTTTTTGCATTATGAATACTTTGGTATATAATCAGTTTGAATAGGAGGTAGTTGAATGGCTTTCAAATTTGAAATTACAAGAGGTAATGCAATATTAAACTTCTCTGAAGAATTCTGTCAGAGTCGTTGTGAACTGATTGAAAGTGAATCTTTTTTCAGAGTACTACGTAAATTTATTAAGGATAATGCCCGTCGTGAGACAACATTATACACTTACTTACACAAGATTGAATCAGACGATATCGCTTTAGCACACCAGTTAAAAGATATCTTTAGATTATTATTAATTATGGGACCAAGTGAAATTGGTGGCACACGTCCAGAATTCAAGCCATATTTCAGAGATAGTGATATGCTTGAAGAACTCATAGAACAGCTTTATTTATTCTGGCGTAAATTACAACGTTATGCTTTAGTCATCAACGATGAAAAACGTGAAGGTTATCAGAACGTTGGTTTTGCGGATGCCCAGGAAGAATTCGAAAAACTTATCTTACGTACATATCGCACAATTAGCTATCAGGCAACACATAAGACAGAAAAAGTCTTACGTCAGATCACTGCAGGTGTGAATGCTGGCTTAGAGATTACAAGTTTACGTACATCATTACCATATGAATATAGATGCTTAGATGATATCCCATTTATAGAAAAAGTTGTCATCCATCCACCATTTATTATGTATTCACGTCGTAATAAACGTGATGGTGTATTCCCTGAAATCAACTATAACCCAATTGAAGATCATAAGTTTGATCCTGATGAATGGTTCTGTTATCCAGCTAAAGTTGGTGATCAGCTTGCATTCGTTTATTTCAATATTAAGTATATGGCCCAGGGTATTACATTATGTAACCTCTTTGATTTAGCGGATGAATCTGAATATCGTGGCCGTAAACCAGACTTAATCTATGTTTATGGCTATGAAGATAATGAAAAGAATCAGGCATTCTATCAGGATGATAAGAATGATATGATGGTTGCATTACTTTCAGCTAATGATGAATTCGATTACTTCGGCTATATGAAGAAAATGTGTCTAACATTACATAATATTAGACAGATCAACCATGGTAACCTTCCAATTCATGGGGCAATGGTTGTTATGAAACTCCATGATGGTACATCAAAGAATATCGTAGTAATGGGTGATTCAGGAGCAGGTAAGAGTGAAACAATTGAACAAATTAAAGCTCTTGGTGCAGCCTACATTGAAGATATTAAGACAATCTATGATGACATGGGTGTATTAAGCTATGATGCTGAATCACGCAGAGTCAAAACATCAGGTACAGAAACAGGTGCCTTCGTCCGTCTTGATGACTTGGATGCTGGTTATTCATTCAAAGAACTTGATCGCTCAATCTTCATGAACCCAGACAAGAAGAATGCTCGTATTGTTATTCCAATTACTGACTATAAGGATGTTGTTGCTAAGCATGATGTTGATATGTTCTTATATGCGAATAACTATGAAGAAACAGGAGAACCTTTGGAATTCTTTGATAATGAAGAACAGGCATTAAAAGTCTTCAGAGCAGGCCAGCGTATGGCTAAGGGTACAACAACAGAATATGGCTTAGTCGGTTCATATTTTGCTAATCCATTTGGTCCAGTACAGCGTCAGGAACAGACAGACCCTATCTTAAAAGATTATTTTGATAAGATGTTTAAGCAGGGTGTTAAAGTCGGCCAGTTACATACAAGACTTGGTATTAAGGGTAATGAACATAATGGCCCTAAGGACGCAGCACTTGCCATTCTTAGATATATCACTGGTGAAGAAGAACTTAAGAAGTTACCAGATGAAGAATAGTTATTTAGAGAGATTCAGTTAATACTGGGTCTCTTTTTTGCATGCGAAAGCAAAAAGATATGAAATGCCCCATTACTAAAAAGTATTCCACAAAAAATAGAAATCAAATTTATATGCTATATATATCGCTAAAGTATATATCACTTATACAATATGAATATCAAAATATAAATATTGAAATTCAAAATAATACAGTATATAATCCAAATGAATAGGGGGATTCAGTAATGAAGATTGCGATTACAACAGATTCAGGCAGCGGTATTAGCCAGCAGGAAGCAAAACGTTTAGGTATAACTGTTATACCAATGCCATTCATGATTGATAATGAAACATACTTTGAAGGTATAAATATCACAGAATCTGAGTTTTATCAGGCGCTTAATGCTCATTTGCCAATACATACATCACAGCCAGCTGTTTATACATTGGAAGAAGTGTGGGAAAAGTTATTAAAGGAATATGATTATATTGTTCATATTCCAATCTCTAGTGGCCTTTCTGGCACTTGTCAGTCAGCATTACTTGTGGCAAGTGAAGTTGATGAAGAGAGAATTCAGGTTGTTGATAATCGAAAGGTTGCGTTGACGCAAAGACGAAGTGTTCTTGAAGCGTGTGAATTAGTGAAAAGAGGCAAAAATGCTATGGAAATCAAGAATATTCTAGAAGAACATAGTGCGGATAATATGATTTATATTGGCTTAGACACATTAGTTTTTCTTAAAGCAGGAGGACGTATTACACCGGCTGTAGCGACTGTTGGTTCATTGTTGAAGATTAAGCCAGTTCTTACAATCGTGGAAGGAGGCCGTCTAGATACTTACTCTAAGGCACGAAGTAAAAAAGGCATTAAACGTGAAATCATCAATGCCTTAAAGAAGGATGCTTTAGAGAAGTTCGATGATCCAGAAGGCAGGGAGTGCTATTTTGGGGTGGCTTATGCCGGTAATCGTGATGAAGCAGAGGCTTTTGCGAGTGAGATTGCGGAAGCATTCCCATCACGCATGGATGTGCCTATCGCTGTAGAGCCACTTAGCGAGATTGTCGTATGTCATACGGGACCAGGTATTCTTGGGGCAGCTATCATGCATAAACTTCCTGAACTCTAACACCTATTTCATATAAATAATACCTTGATGATAAATAATGTAGTCATTATAATTATCTTTTGAGGTGATTGATCATGAAGATTGCAGTAACAACAGACTCAGGAAGTGGCATCAGCCAACAAGAGGCAAAAGAATTAGGCATTACCGTGATTTCTATGCCCTTCAGTATTGATGAAAAGACGTATTTTGAGGATGTGAATATTGCGGAAGACGCCTTTTATGAAACACTAAAACCTAGTGCAACAATCCATACATCCCAGCCAGAACTCTATACAATTGAAGAAATATGGCAGGAATTATTAAAAGAATATGATGCGATTGTCCATATTCCACTTACAAGTGGTCTATCAAGTACTTGTCAGTCCGCCATCATGCTTGCAAGTGATCTTAATGAAGAAAGAATACAGGTTGTTGATAATCGTAAGGTTTCCTTTTCTCAAAAGATCAGTGTCCTTCAAGCCTTGAAGCTTATTGATGAAGGCAAAACGGCAAGTGAAATCAAAGAACTGCTTGAAGCAAATCGTGACGACAATACCATCTATATTGGCTTAGAGACACTTGATTTCTTAAAAGCCGGTGGGCGTTTAACGCCAGCTGTTGCGGCAATTGGATCAATATTGAAGATTAAGCCTGTGCTTACGATTGTTGAGGGAGGCCATCTTGATACATTCACTAGAGCACGTACGAAAAAAGGCATTAAGAGAGAAATCATTAAGGCATTAAAGCATGACGCAATTGAAAAGTTCAACGATCCTGAAGGAAGGGATTGCTATTTTGGGGTGGCGTATGCTGGAAATAGGGAAGAAGGAGAAGTTTTTGCAAATGAGATTGCTGAAGCTTTTCCTAACCGTATGGATTATCCTATTACTGTTGTCCCACTGAGTGAAATCATTGTCTGTCATACTGGTCCTCATATCTTAGGGGCATCAATCATGCATAAATTGAATAAATAAACAAAGAGGTGGACTAATCGTCCACCTTTTCTATCTCTAAATAACTTCCTACATCAAGCTCTAAATCATAAAGCTTAGCATCTTCCATCTTGAGAATATGCCGTGTTCCTAAAGTATCTTCTACCACAACATCATCCACTTGTACATAGCCATCAGTTCTGCCTTCACAGCCAAAATCAGGTTCCAATATCTCAACAATTTTATAACGCATAAATCCTCCTACTAAAAAAGGGAACAGCTGTTCCCTTCTTATTAATATAATCCCTGAGCCATCATAGCTTCAGCTACTTTTTCAAAACCAGCAATATTACCACCGGCAATTAAATCATAGCCTAAGTTATATTTCTTAGCTGCTGCTACTGAGTTGGCAACGATATCTTTCATGATTGTCTTTAACTTGTTGTCGACTTCTTCAGCAGTCCAGTTATAACGCATAGAGTTCTGAGCCATTTCTAAGGCAGATACAGCAACACCACCGGCGTTAGATGCCTTAGCTGGAGATTCAACAACCTGAGCTTCTCTGAAGACTTTCTGAGCACCTGGAGTTGTAGGCATATTAGCACCTTCAAATACATATTTCACACCAGATTCAATTAATGCCTTTGCATCAGCTTCATCGATTTCATTCTGTGTTGCTGATGGGAAAGCAATATCAGCTTTCACTTTGCCCCATGGCTTTTCACCTGGATGGAACTCAGCACCAAACTTCTCTGCATAGTCTTTTAACTTCACTTCGTTCTTTGTACGGATTTCTACTAAGAAGTCCCATTTTTCTTTTGTATTAATGCCATTTGCATCATAAACATAACCATCTCTACCAGAGATTGTAACAACCTTAGCACCATATTCAGTAGCCTTCTGAGCAATACCCCAGGCAACATTACCATAACCAGACATCACAATTGTTTTGCCTTCATATGATTCATTGAAGTGCTTTAAGACTTCATCACCATAGTAAACACAACCAAAACCAGTTGCTTCTGGACGAATTAATGAACCACCAAATGACATACCTTTACCAGTTAAGACACCATTATTCCAAGAATTAGTGATTCTCTTGTACTGACCATATAAGTAACCAATTTCTCTTCCACCAACACCGATATCACCAGCTGGTACGTCAACATCAGGACCAATATGGCGATAAAGTTCAGTCATGAAGCTCTGGCAGAAACGCATAACTTCAGCGTCACTCTTGCCCTGTGGATCAAAGTCAGATCCACCCTTAGCACCACCGATTGGTAAAGTTGTGAGTGAGTTTTTGAAAATCTGTTCAAAACCTAAGAATTTGATAATAGAAAGGTTAACAGATGGGTGGAATCTTAAACCACCTTTATATGGACCAATGGCAGAGTTGAACTGTATACGGAAACCTCTGTTGACATGTACCTGACCATTGTCATCAACCCATGGTACTTTAAACATAATCTGTCTTTCTGGTTCAACTAGTCTTTCTAATAAAGCAGCTTTTTCATATTCAGGATGTGCTTCAATAACTGGCTTTAAGCTATTTAAGACACCTGTAACTGCTTCTAAGAACTCTGGCTGACCAGGATTTTTCTTTTCTAATTCTTCTAATACTCTTTCTACGTATCCCATCAAGATATCCTCCTCGTATGTAAAATCATTATAGCTAATATTTTCTAAAAGACAAAGTAAATTTTTATCAAAAGAGTAATATGTTATTAAATTTGTATAAATGTAGTAAAATTAATACATATATTTATGAATATAAGAAATAATGAATAAGAAAAAAGAGCAGTACAAGACTGCTCAAAGTTAGGCTTCTTTCTTAGAAGTGAAGACTTTAAATAAGAATACGGCAATCAAGCTGCCAAGAACTGGACCGGCAATAAAGACCCAGACCTGATTAAGGGCTGTGCTTACACCAAGCATCTTTAAGATCAATGCTGGAGCTAAAGAACGGGCAGGGTTAACGGATGTCCCTGTAATCGAATAGCCAAGTAAATGGACAAGTGTTAAGGCTCCACCAATCGCAATACCAGCGACATTCTTATAACGTTCATTCTTTGTTGCACCTAGAACAGTTAAGACAAAGATGCATGTAAGAACGATTTCTGTAATAATGGCACCAGTCACACCAACATTAATAGTGCTAGCGGCATCATAGCCATTCTGGCCTAAGCCAAGAGTTGTAATTGTGGCTTTTGGGACACTCTTTAAAATGGCATACAATAAACCACTACCGGCAAGGGCACCTAAAATCTGACTGATGATATAGAAAACGAGATCTTTTAAAGACAAACGGCCATCAAAATACATCGCAATCGATACTGCTGGATTGACATGACCTCCTGAAATCTTACCAAATCCATAATAAATTGAAGCAAGAGCTAAACCAAAAGCTAAAGAAGTGCCTAGAATTCCGGCAACAGAACTACTATAGACTGTTGCACAACCAGTTCCCATGAAAACAAGAATCAGTGTTCCGACAAACTCAGCTAAATAAGCTCTTAAGTTTACATTTTTCATATAATCTCCTCCGGCACCTATTGTAACATGGTAAATATCTTTGTCAAACAGGTTAAATATGTGATATATTGTGAGCAGGGTGATGATATGAAGAAATACAAAGATATGCGTTTTACAATTATTATTGGAACGATGGCTGCATTGCTTTTTATTTTAACGAATTATACGATGGTTGTGTCAAAGGATTTCACAAGAGGAGCTATTGGCTATGTGATTTGTGTGCTAGCTGTTAGCTTACTTATATTTAGCTATAATGTCACTTTTGATGATAGCTATCTGGTGACTTATGAATGGAAAGTCATTATGTTGATTCCTGTGCTTGTGGAATATAAGGATATTAGAAGCTTTGAAGTTGTAAGCAAGCATCGTATTAAAGTAGGCTATCTTAATCGTACGACAAATCTCTATGTCTTTAATGCTGCTAAAGCGAATGCTGACTATCAGATGCTTAAGGCCGCCTTTGATGACAAGAAAAACAAGAATAAGAAAAAGAGAAAGAAATAATTTCAATTTGAGAAAAAGCACAAACTGCTTTTTCTTTTTGTTTTAAGATGTAAGCAGAGGTGGAATTATGGCATTGAGTATTTCTTTAGCGACCCAGATTGGGGCTTTGTTTTTATTGGTAGTTGTTGGTTATGTGCTTGTCAAGACGGGGGTTTTAAAGGCGCGTGACGCTTCAATACTTTCTAAACTCGTGCTCTATATGTGCGCACCAGCAGCCATTATTATTGCATTCCAGATTGAACTGACACCTAGTCGTATGCAGGGCTTTCTTTTAGCCCTGGGGGCAGCTGTAGGCGTGCATATCCTTTATTTTGGTGTGGTTGGCTTATTGGATCATTTCTGGCATTATAATGCCATGGAAAAAGCCAGTATGATTTATAGTAATTGTGGCAATCTGATCCTGCCTTTAGTGACACTTGTCCTAGGTCAGAAGATGGTCTTTTATGCCTCAGGCTATATGATGGTTCAGACAATCCTGCTTTGGACGCATTGTAAGACCATTATGAGTGGTGATGCACACTTTGAAATCAGGCATATCCTCCTTAATGTCAATATGGTTGCGATTGCGTTAGGGATTATTCTCTGTATTACACATATCCATTTACCAACCATGCTTTATAGTGCGCTCAATTCCGCACAAAATCCCATGGGACCCTTATCCATGCTTGTAGTGGGCATGTTGCTTTCGGAAATGAATATGAAAGAAGCCTTTACCAATAAACGTGTCTATATCATCAGTTTCTTCCGTTTAATCTTACTGCCAGCTCTCTTTCTTGCCATCATTGTCTTATTCCATATCCACAATCTCTTTGTGGGAGCGGATAAGGTCTTGATGATTTCTTTACTTGCGGCAAGTGGTCCAAGTGCTTCCACTGTGACACAGTTTGCTTCCATCTATCATAATGAAGAAAAAGAAAGCTCGCTGATTAATGCGATGACGGTCATCTTCTGCTTATTCACAATGCCATTATTAAATATGGTCTATAGTCTAGCCGTTGGCTTGTAGAACTAATTTATGAAATTAGTTCTTTTTTTTCATACGCTCTTGTGCTATTATTACAACAAGCGAGGTAGATATTTATGAAAAACACAAGAAACTATTCAAAATTACATCGCCATCATCACAGAACCTAGGGTTGTATCATCAGGATACAGTCCCCTTTGACATATAAATAAGGACTGTGATCTAATACTCAATATTTCTAAGTGGGTTATTAGTAACCCGCTTTTTTCTTTAAGGAGAGGAAGTTATGGAAGAATTTAAATATTTAATACCGGAAGAAAGTACGGATGCGGCAAGTCTTGATGCTTCAAAATTGCGTTCAATCGAAAGCCAGCTGAGAAATCTCTTTCAAGCCCATGGTTATGAAGAACTGATGTTACCGACATTTGAATATGCCAACCTTTATCAGGAAATCCGTAATGATAATGAAGAAAGCATGTTTGAATTCGTCAATGGGGAAGGCAAGCTGATTACCTTACGTGCTGACTTTACCGTTCCGATTGCCCGTCTTTACAATAATGCCCATACAAGTGAGACAAGACGTTATAGCTATTTTGGTAAGGTCTATCGTATTCAGGAACGTCATAAGGGAAGAAGCAGTGAACTCTATCAGGGTGGTATGGAACTTCTTGGTAAAGGTGGTTATGAGGGCGATGCTGAGTGCTTAGAACTTGTTGAAGCATCTTTGCAATCCATTGGCATCACCAATTGCAAGCTTGAACTTGGTCATGCAAAATTCTTCCATCGCTTAGAGACGCTCGTACAAGATGAACGTTTGCGTTATATTCTTGATAAGAAAGCAAACTCACTGATGAAAAGCTTTGTGGAAGAAAAAGGCTTTACGGGTTCACTTAAAGAACTCTTATTGAAGCTGCCTTATTCATTTGGTGATATCAATGATTTAAAGAAGATGAGAGAAATCATCGATGATGAGATATTGATTGAAGCGATTGATGAAATGATGGCCATGTATGACATCAGTACTATGAAAGAAAATATGGTCTTTGATCTCTGCATGGTGCCTACTCAGAATTACTATACGGGCATCATGATCAAGGGCTATAGTTACTATTCAGCCTATGCTATTCTCTCTGGTGGACGCTATGATAAGCTCTTAAGCTATTTTGATAAGGAAGTGCCAGCCATTGGCTTCTCCTATCACTTAAATACATTACTTGAAGCATTAAGCAAGGAGGATGAAGCCAATGATTAAAATTGCGATTACGAAAGGACGTATTGAAAAGCAGGTTTGTCAACTGCTCGCTAAACAAGGCTTTGACATGGATCCCATCTTCAATAAAGATCGTGAACTACTTATTGAGACAAAGGATGGCATCCAGATGATCTTTGCGAAAAGCAATGATGTGCTGACATTTCTTGAACATGGCATTGTTGATGTGGGATTTGTCGGATCGGATACCTTAATGGAATCAGATTATGATGATTATTATGAAATGCTGGATCTTGAGATTGGCAAGTGCTACTTCGCACTATGTGCCTATCCAGAATATAAAGAAAAGCATTTTGAACGCCGTAAGAAAATTGCATCAAAGTATACTAAGGTCGCCAAACAATACTTTGCGAACCAAAGAGAAGATGTCGAAATCATTAAGTTAGAAGGTTCTGTTGAACTAGGACCGGTTGTCGGACTGAGTGATGCGATTGTTGATATTGTTGAAACAGGTTCAACACTTAAGGCTAATGGTCTTGAAGTGATTGATAAGGTTGCTGATGTATCAACCCGCATGGTTGTCAATAAAGTCAGCTATAAATATAAACGTGATGAGATCTTTAAACTCATCAATGCATTAAAGGGGGACGAATAACGATGTTGAAAAGAATGACATTTAAGGGGAATCTTAAAGAAATAGAAACAAAATTACATGGCCGTAAGACTGAAATTTCAGCCGAAGTCAACAAGAGTGTTCTTGACATTATTACCAATGTCGCTAATGGGGGAGATAAGGCACTCTTGGAATATTGTGCCAAGTTTGATGGCTTTAAACCAGAAAGTACAGCAGATCTTATTGTAACGAAGCAGGAAATCATGGATGCTGTTACACGTATCGGTCCAGATTTCATTCGTATTCTTGAACGAACAAAAGAGCAGCTGATCACATATCATAAAAACCAGATTGAAAAAAGCTGGGCTATTTATAAGGAAGATGGTGTTATTCTTGGCAGCAAGGTCACACCAATTGATACCGTTGCGCTCTATGTACCAGGTGGAACCGCAACATATCCTTCAACCGTCATGATGAATGCCATTCCTGCTAAACTAGCTGGTGTCAAACACCTCTATATCATTACGCCAGTCAAGGCTGATGGCAAGGTATCGGATGTTATATTAGCTGCAGCTTATGTCGCTGGTATTGAAACAATCTATAAAGCAGGTGGGGCACAAGGTGTAGCTGCTGCTGCCTATGGCACTAAAACCATCAAGAAAGCGGATAAGATTGTTGGACCAGGGAATATCTTTGTCGCCACGGCTAAGAAGTTATGTTATGGCGTTGTTGATATTGATATGATTGCTGGACCATCAGAAATACTTATTGTAGCTGATGAAACTGCTAATCCTAAATATGTTGCTGCTGACTTGATGAGTCAGGCTGAACATGATCGTCTTGCATCAGCTATCCTGATTACGACAAGTGAAAAACTGATTGATGAAGTGGATCAGGAACTTGAAAGACAGGTTGTCAGCTTGCCTAGAGAGGACATTATTCGTGAATCAATTAAGAATTATGGTGGGGCTGTTCTTGCTGATGACTTGAAACATGCCTTTGAAGTCTCAAATGACCTAGCACCAGAGCATCTTGAAGTCTTAACTGCTAATCCTATCGAAGCACTTCCTCTGATCACAAATGCTGGAAGTATCTTCTTGGGAGAATATTCCCCAGAACCTCTTGGTGACTATATGTCAGGGACAAACCATGTCTTACCAACAGGTGGTACAGCGAAGTTCTATAGTGCTTTAGGCGTATATGATTTTATTAAACATTCTGCTTATTCTTATTATCCAAAAGAAGTCTTAGCGACATTTAAGGATGATGTGATGACATTCGCGCATAAGGAAGGCTTGGATGCTCATGCGAATAGCTTAAAAGTGAGATTCGAGGAGGATTAGTCTATGCGAGAAGCACATATTGCAAGAGATACCAAAGAGACTAAGGTCAAGGTTGATTTGAATTTGGATGGAAGTGGCCAGGTAGATGTTTCTACAGGTGTGGGCTTTATGGACCATATGTTGGAACTGCTGGCCTTTCATGGCAAGTTTGACCTCTATGTCAGAGTTGATGGTGACTTACAGGTCGATAGTCATCATACGATTGAAGATCTAGGCATTGTCTTAGGACAATGTCTCAGCCAGGCATTAGGTGACAAGAAGGGCATTACACGCTATGGCGCCTTCACCATTCCTATGGATGAAGCCTTAGTTGCCTGCAATCTTGACTTATCAGGCCGTCCTTTCCTTGTCTTCAATGTCACGCTCGATAATGTCTTGCTTGGCAATTATCAGACAGAAATGACCGAAGAATTCTTTAGAGCCTTTGCCTTCAATAGTGGCATGACCCTGCATTTCAATGAAGCCTATGGCAAGAATATGCATCATGTCATTGAAGCATGTTTTAAGAGCTTTGCAAGAGCTCTTAAAGAAGCCGTAACGATTAATGAGAAATATCGTGATGAAATTGTATCTTCTAAAGGGGTGTTGTAGATGATTGCTGTCATTGATTATCATGTAGGTAATTTGGGTTCAGTCACAAATGCCTTAAGACGTCTAGATATGGATGTTGAAGTTACAAGTGATCCTGAAGTCATTCTTCAGGCTGATGGAGTGATCTTGCCGGGTGTTGGAACATTCCCTGTGGCAATGAAGAATTTAGAAAATGAACATCTTATTGAGGTCCTCAACGAAGTCAAAGCAAAAAAAACACCCATCATGGGCATCTGCCTAGGCATGCAGGTTTTATTTGAAAAGGGCTATGAAGTCGAAGAAACAAAGGGCTTAGGTTTTCTCGATGGTGAAGTGAAGTACATGGATGATGTCAAGGCCAAGATTCCTCATATGGGATGGAATCAGCTTGTCATCAATCATCCCCATCCCTTGTTAAAATATGTTCAGGAAGGAGACTATGTCTACTTCGTTCATTCGTATCGTGCCCATACGACTGATGATGAACTGATTGCCTATGCTTCATATGGCGGTGTGAAAGTACCAGCTGTGGTTATTAAGGATAATGTTATCGGCTGTCAGTTCCATCCTGAAAAAAGTGGTGAAGTCGGCAAGAAAATCTTATTGGCATTCAAGGAGTTGGTATCATGTTAGTCATTCCTGCAATAGACCTGCAAGGCGGTGAAGCTGTCCGTCTTTATAAAGGTGATTATAAACAAAAAACAGTCTATTCTTCCCATCCTGAAGAACTTGCCAAGACGTTTGAAGACATGGGAGCAAAGTATCTTCATGTCGTCGATTTAGATGGTGCTAAGGATGCCAAGGCATCCAATAAGGAAACTATCAAAAAGATGCGTGAGGCCATCTCTATTCCGATGGAACTTGGCGGTGGCATAAGGGATAAGGAAACAGTTGATTTCTATTTAAATAATGTTGGTATTAATCGTGTTATTCTTGGTACGGTGGCCTTAGAGAATCCTGAGTTTGTGAAAGCCTGCATAGAGGACTATGGATCGGAAAGGATTGTTGTTGGGGTGGATATACGTGATGGCTATGTTTCGACAAGTGGCTGGCTAGAAACAAGTCAGGTGTATTATCTTGATTTTATTGATGAATTGGAAAAGATTGGCGTCAAGACGATTGTCTGTACAGATATTTCCAAAGATGGCACATTAACAGGCCCAAGTTTTCCTGTCTATAAGAATATTGCCCAGCACTCCAAGATCCAGTTTGTCGTAAGTGGTGGTGTCAAAGATGATGACGATGTCTATGAAGTCAATAAGCTAGGCTATTATGCATGTATTGTCGGCAAAGCTTATTATGAAGGACGTATTCATCTAGAAGAGGTGATCAAGAATGTTGGCTAAACGTATTATTCCTTGTCTTGATATTAAGGATGGCAAGGTTGTTAAAGGGGTAAATTTTGTGGGCTTGAAGGATGTTGGCGATCCTGTTGAGCTTGCTAAAGAATATGATCGTCAGTGTGCTGATGAAGTTGTCTTTCTTGATATTACGGCAACCTATGAAGATCGCGGAATCATCAAAGATGTCATTCAGCGTGCTGCCAATGAGCTTTCCATTCCACTATGTGTTGGTGGCGGGATTCGCTCACTTGAAGATTTTCGCATGATTCTTTCGGTGGGGGCGGATAAAGTGTCAGTAAACTCAGCTGCCATCAAGAATCCACAATTGATCAAAGAAGCAAGTGATGAATTTGGCGTACAGTGTGTTGTTGTTGCTGTTGATGCTAAAATGCGTGAAGATCATTCCGGCTGGGATGTCTATATTGCCGGGGGAAGAGAAAATACCGGCATTGATCTTCTTGAATGGGTCAAGAAGTGTGAAGCATTAGGTGCTGGTGAAATATTGCTGACAAGCATGGATGCTGATGGGACAAGAGAAGGCTTTGATATTGAAATGTTGAAAACTGTTGTAGAAGCTGTACATATTCCTGTTATTGCCAGTGGGGGATGTGGTGGCAAGGAAGATATTGCTGATGTCTTCGAGAAGACAAATTGTGATGCTGCTTTAGCCGCAAGTCTTTTCCACTACCAGGAAGCTACCGTTGATGAAGTGAAGGAGATATGTGCGAAACGCCATATTCCAGTAAGGAGAAATCGATGAGACCTGATTTTAAGAAAATGCAGAATATGATTCCGGCAATTGTTCAGGATGTCAATACAAAACAAGTCTTGATGTTAGCTTATGTCAATGAAGAAGCTTATGACATGATGTTAAAGACACATGAAACCTATTTCTATAGCCGTTCCCGTCAGGAGTTATGGCATAAAGGTGAGACAAGCGGACATCTGCAATATATCAAAAGCATGTATCTTGATTGCGATGCAGACACATTGTTGATTGAGGTGGAACAGGTTGGTGTAGCCTGCCATACAGGTAGCTATTCATGCTTCTTCAATGAAGTCTTACCAGAAGTCAAAAAGATTACTTTTGTAGGTGATGAACATGCGTAAGATTGACTATCATCTGCATACAAGATTCTCTTTTGATTCTGAGGCAAATCCAGAAAGCTATATTCAAAAAGCTATTAAAGATGGCTTTGATGAAATCTGTTTTACAGATCATCGTGACTTTGACTATCCCATCGATCCCTTTGAACTTGATCTATCAAGCTATTTTCCTACAATGGAAGCTTTAAGAGATCAATATGCCAATCAGATCAAAGTAAAGATTGGTGTAGAAATGGGATTGGACACAGATCATATTCAGGAAATTAATGATTTTGTAGCTAGTGCACCATTTGACTTTGTCATTGGCAGCATCCATGTCATCCATCATACGGAATTCTATTATGGTGAATATTTCAAAAATAAAACAAAGGAAGAAGCCCACAAAGAGTTCTTCCTTGAAACACTCAAATGTGTACAGACCTTTGATTGTTTCAATATCCTTGGACATCTTGATTATATAATGCGCTATGGTCCATATACTGATAAAAGTGTGGATCATCAAGCCTATCAAGATATCATTGATGAAATACTTTTAACGTTAATTAAAAAAGGTAAAGGCATTGAAGTCAATACATCGGGCTATAAAGTGAATAAGACATGTGGTTTTCCTAACTTTGATATCATCAAACGTTATTATGAATTAGGCGGCAGAATTGTCACTGTGGGCAGTGATAGCCATGTCGTAGAAACAGTTGGCAGCCATGTCGAAGATGTCTTAAAGGCTTATCAAAAGATTGGCTTTGAAGATGTCACAACCTTTACAAAGCGCAAGAAAGATAGCTAGGCTGTCTTTCTTTTTCGTTAAAAAGAATGCAAGAAGCTAGGAAGAATGTTATAATGGGGCTAGATGTAATGGAGGTAGGGCATGGAACCTTTTAATAAAACAGATATTCATGATTTAGTTAATGACAATAAGGATAAATATTATGTACCAGCTGAACTATTTGATGGTATGCAGTATAAGCTTGTTCGTCTAGAAGTGAAATGGGCTTATGTAGCTTGCCTTAATGTGATGCTGAAATCACCAATGTTTGATAATGAGAATAATGCTTATATTAAGGATGATTCTCCAATGATTATTGAAACACTGAAAAAGATTGCCAATAAGAAGGTAGACAAAGAAAAGATTGCTGGCTACTTGAATGAATTGGAAGAAGCAGGCCTTGTTGAAAGACAGGGACGCAATGTTTATTTAAAAAGAATTGTAGATATTTTTTAAAGCAGGGCTTTCCTGCTTTTTTTATAAGGGAGGGGATAAATAATGATTCATTTTCTTATCAAGAAATTTGTCAAAGACTACAGCGATACAACCAATGCAAAAGTACGTGTACAATATGGTATGCTTGCATCCATTGTCGCAATCTTCCTCAATATCATCTGTGCATCTTTCAAGCTCGTGCTTGGCTTTATTGCCCACTCTTCTTCAGTTATTGCCGATGGCTTAAACAACTTCTCTGATGTTGGCAGCAATATTGCCAGCCTGCTTGGCTTCGCGTTAGCACAAAAACATCCTGACATGGAACATCCCTATGGCCATGGCCGTTATGAATATCTCATGGGCTTAGTGATTGGCTGTTTGATTTTTATCGTTGGTATTCTTTCAGGATATGAAGCCATCATGCATATTATCAAGCCGGTTGAACTTAAGGTGAATGTGGTTATTATTATTGCTTTGATTTTTACAATTGGGATTAAGGGCTGGATGTTTTATTTTAATAATGCGATTGGTGATACAATTGACTCCAAGACGCTTAAAGCAGCGGCTATTGATTCTAAGAATGATGTTCTTTCCAATATTGCCTCTATTATTGGCTTATTGGGCGGGGCTTTTACAAGCTGGCCTGTTGATGGTGCTGTCGGTCTTGTCGTATCAATTATTGTCATAAAGGGTGGGGTAGAAACAATCTCTACGATGATTGACTCAATCTTAGGCTGTACACCTGATCCAGAGCTTGTAGATGAGATTAAGCAATATGTCCTCAGTCAGCCAGACATATTAGGCATTCATGATATGATGTTTCATGACTATGGCCCAGGTTCACGTTTTTGCGTGCTACATGCAGAAGTAGATAACGATATGACATTGATTGATGCTCACCATCTTATCGATGGCATCGAAAGAAATATCTTGAAGAAATACAATATCATGACAACCATACACTATGATCCTATTGAAACCCATGATCAAACAACACAATTACTCAAAGATAAAATGGAAAAGATTGTCCATGATATCAACAAGAATTATTCGATTCATGATTTTCATCTTGTCAAGGGAGAACAACCTCAACTCATATGTGATATTCTTATCCCTAATGATGACAAGGTTGATGAAGAAATCATTCGTCAAAAGATTGAAGAAAAAATGAAAGTGGATAACCCGGAAATCATCTGTATACTACAGTTTGATCATTCCTTTATTTAACGAAATTTTTCCATTTTTATAACCCTTTACAAGTGGTTTTTTGATAGGGATTATGCTAGAATTTGAAACAGAATGAAAGGAGATGTAAGTAGATGGACAAAACCGATAGCGTGCCGCGATCCTCATACAATACACTCCTTTTAAGAGCATGTCTGTATTAAGGATTCGCATATTGTATGACGTATCGCCTCTAAAAAAAGAAAAATAATGGAGGATCGATATGGAAAAGAATAGATTAAAAGACCTTCTCTTAAATCATACAAGAGAAGAAATACAGGAAGAAATCGATGATATTCATCCAGCTGACTTACTTGAATTATTAGAAGAAACAGAAGATGAAGATCAGCGTCGAGAACTCTTGAATGATATCCCTGATGATATTGTTGCCGACATCGTCGAAGAAATGGACGATGAAGACGACCAGTATGAGTTCTTGCATATGTTCCCAAAGAATCGTCGTAAAGAAATCTTGGATGAGATGAGTGACGATGAGTTAACCGACTTAGTTGGGGAACTTGATGAAGAAGAAGGACGTGAAGTCTTAAGCGAACTAGAACCAGATGACCAGCAGCAAGTCAAGCAGTTATTAAGCTATGACCCAGAAACTGCCGGTGGTATCATGACAACCGAATATGTCTATATCTTCGCAAAGAATACTGTTGCGGATACTTTGAAATATTTGCAGTCAGTTGAAGATGAAGAGGAAATTAAGTCATATCTGTATGTCGTAGATGCCTTAGACCATCTAAAAGGCGTCGTAGCTTTACGTGATATTGTCAGAAGTTCATTTGATACTAAGATGATGGATATTATTAATGATAATGTCATTGCCATTAACTATAAGGAAGACCAGGAAGAAGTTGCCAATACATTTAAAAAGTATGGTTATTCTTTAATGCCTGTTGTTGATGATGATAATAAGATGCTTGGTATCATTGAAATTGATGATATCTTAGATGTCATGGAAGAAGAAACAACCGAAGATATGAACTTGATGGCTGGTATGGATTCAGAAGAAGATGTTGATTCAACACTCTCAGAATCATTCAAGTCACGTATTCCTTGGCTTGTTGTGAATTTGGCAACAGCAGTTTTAGCAGCAGCCGTTGTCAATAATTTCTCAGGAACAATTGAGAAAGTTGTCTCCTTATCCGCTGTTATGAGTATTGTAACAGGCATGGGTGGGAATGCCGGAACCCAGTCTCTTACAATTCTTGTTCGTGGTTTATCACTGAATGAAGTTACGAAGGATAATGCCTTACGTATTTTCTTAAAAGAATTAGGTGTAGGGGTACTGACTGGTATTGTCATTGGTATTATTGTCGGTATTGGTTCAACAATCTTTGCTCATAATCCTTGGTTTGGCGTTGTTGCCGCGCTCGCAATGTTGTTGAATATGATTGCTGCTAACTTTGCGGGTTACCTCGTACCAGTCATTCTTAAGAAAATGCACATTGACCCAGCGCTTGCTAGTGGTGTATTTGTCACGACTGTTACTGACTGTCTAGGATTCTTCTTTTTCCTAGGTCTAGCAACAATGTTCTTACCGCTACTTGTCTAGAAAGATGAATGCTCAGTTCATCTTTTTTATTCGTTATTGAAAAAGCATTCTCATTAAAAGAGAATGCTTTTTATAGATATTATTTTTTAAATTTAGAAGCTAATTGCATAAGCTGGTCTTTAGAGATATTGAAACGATCACATAAGTCATCTAGCATTTGATTCAGCTCCTCTGGAGATTTATCCTTAATGCTTTCTGGGTCAATGCCTGTCATACTTTTAATAAGATCAGGATTCTTATTGTACATCTCTCTAGCCTGTTCGAACATGGAATTCTGTTTTTCACGATCCTTTGCGACAGCCTTCTCGAGGGCATCAATTTCATCACTGTCAAGTTCTAATTCCTCAACAAGATTCATAATCTTATCACCAAGTAAACTCATATTCATCATATAAGTCTGAAGTTCAGTATCTTTGTTTTCTTCAAGTTCTTCAAGATAGGCATTTAAGCTTTCTTCTTGAAGTGGTGTGAGTGCTGTATCTTCATAAGCATCATTTTTAATGTCATTTAGAATAATACCGCCATAATAGTAAATTGCATCAACATCGCTCATCTCATAATGTACTTCAAGATTTGTCAGTTGACCAATAGCTTCAGCAATCATCTTGCAAAACGTTTCATTACCATTAAAACGTGCAGTCTTCTCACCCTTAAGAATGAGCTGATCACTCTTGCCATGCTCTTTATGAATGATAATATCACTTAAGTTTTCAAACGGGAAAAAGCCTGGCTTATTAACACAATAATAGAACCCCTGATCTGTTACCATAAAACCATGTGTTTCATCTATTTCACCATAAAGCTTTATTTCTTTTATATCTGTAGATCCATAGGCATCAATGGCTTGACCGATTGTTATGGGTAGATTGTTTTTATTATAATATTGCATTATTTCTCCTTTCGTTATCGCTATGTTTTTGGTTAAAATTGATAGCTTATCTTATTCCTACGGGCAATATTATAGCAAAGTTTATTGTTATTTTGAATGATATCTTGTTGTGTAGTGTAGAAAGGGGCTACAAGCTTATTCCCTGCCTTTAAAGAAATTCTTCCAATACATATTTCTTTATCAAATATTTTTTCTAAAAACATTCACAAATGTACTTTAGAGTTGCGTCTTTCATACACATTTTGTCATCAGGATTGTTTCTTATAGCATCTCATTGTGACTGGCTTTCTTTTAAAGGCTAGTAAAACTAATAATCAATGATTATTCAGGCTTGTAATGGTTCATGAAAAATAATACAATCCCATGCAAAGAAAAAGGAAGGTTCATAGGAGAAGACCTTCCTTTTATTATTAAAGTTGAATGATTTTAGAATTTGCCTTCAGCAGCAGCTTTTTCAACTGCAACAGCAACGGCAACAGTAGCACCAACCATTGGGTTGTTACCCATACCGATTAAGCCCATCATTTCTACGTGAGCAGGTACTGATGAAGAACCAGCGAACTGTGCATCTGAATGCATACGACCCATAGTATCAGTCATACCATATGAAGCAGGTCCTGCAGCCATGTTATCTGGATGTAATGTACGACCAGTTCCTCCACCAGAAGCAACTGAGAAGTAAGGTCTACCAGCTTCGATTCTTTCTTTCTTATAAGTACCAGCTACTGGATGCTGGAAACGAGTTGGGTTAGTTGAGTTACCTGTGATAGATACATCAACATCTTCTAACCACATGATTGCTACGCCTTCACGTACGTCATCTGCACCATAGCAGTTAACTTTAGCTCTGTCACCATCAGAGTAAGGAGTTCTTGAAAGAACATTTACTTTACCAGTGAAATAATCGAACTGTGTTTCAACATAAGTGAAACCATTAACTCTTGAGATGATCTTAGCAGCATCTTTACCTAAACCATTTAAGATAACTCTTAATGGCTGCTGTCTTACTGTATTTGCGTTTAATGCAATCTTGATTGCACCTTCAGCAGCAGCGAAAGATTCATGACCAGCTAAGAATGCGAAACACTTAGTTTCTTCATCAAGTAATCTTGCACCTAAGTTACCATGACCTAAACCAACTTTACGGTCATCAGCAACTGAACCAGGGATACAGAATGACTGTAAACCTTCACCAATAGTCTTAGCAGCATCTTTTGCTTTCTTATCACCATGCTTGATAGCTAAAGCAGCACCTACAGTGTAAGCCCATTTAGCGTTTTCGAAGCAGATTGGCTGAGTAGACTGAACGATACCATAAGCATCTACGCCTGCATCGTCACAGATCTTCTTTGCTTCTTCTAAGTCTTTAATGCCATATTCATTTAACTTAGCGTTGATCTGTTTAATTCTTCTTTCATAACCTTCGAATTCGATAGCCATTATGTAATCCTCCTTATTCCTTTCTTGGATCGATGTACTTAGCAGCATTTTCGAATCTACCATAGTGACCAGTAGCTTTCTTAACAGCTTCGTTAGCATCTTCTCCAGCCTTAATCATATCCATCATTCTGCCTAAGTTAACGAATTCATATCCGCAGATCTGATCATCATTATCTAAGGCAACTCTTGTGATATAACCTTCAGTTAATTCAAGGTAACGAGGACCTTTAGCTTTAGTTGCGTAAGTAGTACCAACCATTGATCTTAAGCCTTTACCTAAGTCTTCAAGGCCAGCACCGATTACTAAACCACCTTCAGAGAATGCAGACTGTGAACGACCGTAAACAATCTGTAAGAATAATTCTCTCATGGCAGTGTTGATGGCATCACATACTAAGTCAGTATTTAATGCTTCAAGTACTGTACGGCCAACAATAGCTTCAGCAGCCATTGCTGCAGAATGTGTCATACCAGAACATCCAACTGTTTCAATTAAACATTCTTCGATGATACCTTCCTTAACATTTAGAGATAATTTAGCAGTACCCTGCTGAGGTGCACACCAGCCGATACCATGAGTGTATCCAGAGATATCCTTAATCTCTTTTGAATAAACCCATTTTCCTTCTTCAGGAATAGGGGCACAACCATGATTGCCGCCCTGTTTAACGCAATACATTTCTTCAACTTCGTTTGAATAAATCATTTTTTACTCCTTTCTCCTATGACGCGTTTCTGACTTCGTCCAAAAAGTCAGACTAAAAGGTGAGGGTTTCACCTACGAAAATTATATTCTCTAGCCCCTTTAAAGTCAACAAAACTCTTGACTTTAGCATAATCTCAATAAACGTAAAAAAGGCATCCAGATGGATGCCAAATTTATATGAATAACAGGGGGTAATTTCTGTTAGTCAATATTAATATAATGAGTTTCTTCAATTTTCTTAGGTGCTTCTTTAGGTAAAGTAATAAACAATTCACCATTTTCAAAGCGTGCTTTGATGTCTTCAGGCTTGAATTCCTCACCGACATAGAAGCTACGGCTAGCATCGCCATGATAACGTTCGCTACGAATCATATTGCCTTCTTTCACTTCTGAGGCAGTTACTGAAACAGTCAAATAACCATCTTTCAAATTAAGCTTTACCTGTTCCTTATTGATACCTGGTAATTCAATAGCTAAAACATAGTTATCACCCTGTTCATAAATATCAGTTTTCATTGAACTTACTTTCTTAGCAGGGGCAAAGTAATCATCATTAAATAAATCATCGAATAAGTTAAAATACATATATATCCACTCCTTTTGTGTTTCTTTATCTTTTACATCTATTACTTTACTCTTCCGATTTAGCAGTGTCAACTAATAAGTGCTAAAAATAAGCACTTTCTTTTAAAGAGTGCTAAATACAGTGTGCTTTAGAAGGAATGGTATGGTTGTTGTGCAATAATTTGGTATACTATGGGATATAGGAGTGTGGAGAAGATGATTAAGGGTATTTCTATCATGGCAAGATTGCTGAATTTTGTGAATTTTGGAGAGGGTAAGGCATCGGAATATGATGTCGCAAGAATGATAGTGAAGCATTATCATGAAATTCCACAGCTGACAATCTATGAACTTGCAGATTTATGCTTTGTTTCAGCGAGTACCATTACAAGATTTGTAAGGAAACTTGGTTATGCAAGCTATAAGGATTTTAAAGATGAGATTGCTTCGACGCTTGCAATTGATGTTGATTATGATAAAAAGGTTGTCAATGCGAAAGAAACAGATCTCCAATCCATCTTTCAGACATATACTCAAAACGTCATTGAGAATATTCAATTTACTTATGAAAATATAGATTATAGACAAATGAAACGCATTGCAGAAATGCTTCATGATGCCTCTTCTATTGCCTTCTTTGGCTTAGAATATGCGAACTATGCAGGCTTGCATTTTCAAAACAAGATGTCTTCCTTTAATCGCTTTGTTCAAATCGGGACAAGTGATGAAAAGCAGTTAGAACTAGCACAAAGTCTAAGTCAGGACTCACTAGCCATTGTTGTCTCATTAGAAGGCAGTTTCTTTTATCATCATGAAGACATTATGAATACACTTGTTAAGAATCGATGTAAGATTGTTTCAATCACAATGTTGCGTGTGGGGAAAGTCTTGCAGTTCTCGGATGAAGTTATTCATATTAATAAGATGAATAATTCTACGGAAGGTAGAATCACAATCATGTATTTCCTAGAACTACTGATTATGAACTACTATATTCGTTATGGCTCAAATAGAATTTCATAAAGTGAAACTCAGCTCGTAATTCTGCAATTACGGGCTTTTTCTTGATGGCTAGAAATGGAATCCAACGTGATACGATAAGCATGCGAGGAGGAAAACTTATATGAAACAATTTCCTAAGAACTTTTTATGGGGTGCTTCAACAAGTGCATTTCAGGTAGAAGGTGGCTATGGAGAAGGGGGACGTGGTATTGCCAATAGCGATATGCGTTTTATTCCAGAAGGTCAAGCTGATTTCAAGATTGCTTCAAATCATTATCATCATTTTAAGGAAGATGTGGCATTGATGAAGGAACTTGGCTTAAAGGTCTATCGTTTCTCTTTCTTATGGAGTCGAATTATGCCTGATGGTCATAAAGTCAATGAAGAAGGATTACATTTCTATGATCAATTGATTGATGAGCTTATCAATCAAGGTATAGAACCTTTACCAACACTCTATCATTTTGAAATGCCCTATCATTTAATTGAGGAATTTGGGGGCTGGCGTGATCGTCGCTGTGTTGATGCCTATGTTGCTTATGCCAAAGTTTGCTTTGAAAGATTTGGCAAGAAGGTGAAAAACTGGATAACCATTAATGAACAGATGTGTGCCACAACACCTGATGACATGAATGGTAATCTAGAAAAAGATGATGACAAGAGACATCAAGTTCTTTACCAAATGAGCTATCATATGACCTTGGCGGAAAAGATTACAATTGGACTCTTTCATAAAATGATTGCGGATGGACATATTGGTCATGTCGTTGCCATGCAGAGTGTCTATCCTGCAACAAGTGATCCTTTAGATGTCCAGGCGGCAATGAATGCCCAGGATGAACTGATGTGGAGTTTCTTAGATTTATCAATTCAAGGCTCATATTCTCACCATTTTACAAGCTATCTTAAGAAACATGGCTGGTATCCAGAAATGTTGGAGGAAGATCAAAAGTATTTAAGAGAACATCCTGACTTTATTGGGGTTAATTATTATTCCTCATTAACAGTAAGGGCAAAGAGAAAAGATGATGATACAAGTCATATGCCTCCATTCTTTATTTCTGATCAGTTCTATGTGGTGAGAAATACGAAACTTAAGCCAACCGAATGGATGCATTTTGGTATCGACCCAGAAGGGCTCTATATGGGAATGAGAGCTATCTATGATCGCTATCACTTACCAATGATCATTACCGAAAATGGTATGGCTTATAGTGATATGCTGGAAGATGGTCATATTCATGATGTTTACCGTATTGATTATTTAGAGAAACATTTGGTTCAAGTAGCGCGCTTAGTTGACGAGGGGTACCCAGTATTAGGATATTGCCCATGGTCTTTTGTGGATCTTGTCAGCACGCATGAAGGCTTTGGTAAGCGTTATGGCTTAGTTTATGTCAACCGGACAAATACTGATCCAATGGATTGCAAGAGAATCAAGAAAGACAGTTTTTACTGGTATCAGAATGTGATTAAAAATGGGTGCATATCATAGAAATAAATTATAATTGATCCAAAGACAAGAGAATTCATATGATAAGAATCTAGATATATCTAAGCTGTTGAATTATTTATGATGAAAATAGATTATTACTCATCGACAAATATCAATTTTACTTTATGAGAAAGGAAATCAAAAATGACAAAGTTTAATGAAAAAGCAAAACAAATCTTAACGAAAGTTTCTGAATTATTTGCTCAAAGTGTTACATTAAATATTATTAGTTCCTCATTTATGATGATTTTACCAGTCATTATTATTGGGTCTATCGCAGCATTATTGAAGGGCATTGATATTGGTGGATACCAAAAATGGCTTATGAGCTCTGGTATTGCCTTTTATAAAGCTTTAGCAACTATTTATCAATTTACGACTGGCTTTATGGCAATCTTTATTACATTTAGTGTTGGATATCAATATGCGAATCGTAAAAATATTAATAAGCAAGCTATCACTATAGGCATTCTAAGTGTTGTTTCTTTCTTAATTGTTACACCATATACAGTAGCTGATAAAAAGACATTTTCTCCATTAAATTTACCTTTTAGCTGGTTAGGAGCATCAGGCATGTTCTTAGCAATTGTTGTTGGCTTTTTGGTTGGTATCATTTTTAAATTCTGTATTGATAAGGATATTAGAATTAAATTACCAGAAGCAGTGCCTCAAGAAGTTTCAAATCAATTTTCAGCATTAATTCCTGGGGTAATTACGATTACATTCTTTGCTATTGTGGATTTCCTATTTGGCCTAACGCCATTTGGAAATGTTCAAGATGCAGTGTATGCATTAGTGAGAATTCCATTGAGCTTTGTAGGGAAATCAGTTGTTGGATATTACTTCATAATTATGTTTATGTATTTATTATGGTTCTTTGGCATCCATGGTGGGATGACTGTTGGACCAATCATTATGATGATTTTTATGCCATTACAATTGGAGAATCTGGCTGCTTATCAAGCTGGACAAGCATTGCCACATGCATTTGTTGGAACACATATAAGTGTTGGAACTGGATCACTCGCATTATTAGTAGCTGGCTTAATTGTATGTAAGTCTAAATCAAACCGATCAATTATTAAATTAGCTCTCATTCCAGCCTTTTTTGGAGTAGATGAACCTGCGTATTTTGGTTTGCCAATGATTTTAAATCCAATTTTCTTTATACCTTGGGTTATTGTTGTACCAGCTTTACAAGTATTTGGAACATATTTCTTGCAATTGCTGAAGCTAGTTCCATATTGTAATGGTGCTCAGATCTTTGGAAGTACACCATTTTTCCTGATCAATCTTATGACATACCAATGGCAAGGCTGCATTGCCGGATTAGTTTTCTTTGTACTGGCAGTTTGTGTTTATTTGCCATTTATGAAAATCTACGATAAGCAATGTTTAGAAAAAGAAGAATCCGAAATAGAAAACTCTTAGGAGGATATTCATGAAATTATTAGTACAATCAGATGATTATGGAATCACAAAAGCTGTTTCTCTTGGAATAATTGAAGCAATTAAATTTGGCATTGTGAGAAATACAGGCTTGTTTGCGAATATGCCATGGACCGAGGAAGTTGTTGGACTTATAAAGCCATTCCTGAATAATATTGCCTTTGGTGTTGATTTAAATATCTCAACAGGGCCAGCACTTTTAGATTCTTGTGAAATACCAGGTCTCGTACAAAATGATGGTACTTTTCTTTCTAGTTCTATGAATAGAAAGCTTGATAATGAGGAAAATCATTTTGATCATGTTGTTTATGAAGAGGTCTATAAGGAGTTTGAAGCACAAATTCAAAAATATATTCAACTGGTTGGTAAAAAACCGGACTATTTACACGCACATGCATATGTTACAAAAACAATCACGCAAGCCAGCCGAGATTTAGCAAAGAAATATAATGTTCCTTATTCTATCGATATAATTGAAAACGAAAAAATGGCACCATCAGATATGGGTTGGTACAAATTTCCGCCAACATTAGATCATCAATTACAGTCGAGTCTAAAAGACTATATTATCGAAGATAAAAATGATTATTTACATCATGAATATGGTGTATTAGTTTGTCATTGTGGGTATGCAGACAGCCAATTGTTTAAATTTTCAAGTTTTAATTTATATCGGATTAAGGACTTAGAAGCTATGACTTCTGCTGAAGTAAAAAATTGGTTTGATGAACATAATGTTGAGTTGGTGACATATAAAGATTTTCAAGAACTATAGTATCACATGTCTAGAGTTAGGCATTCAATTACATAACCATTCTCTAGATTATCCTATATATTCATAACTTCATGTGATGCTTTGGATTACATAAATTGAAATGGCTTATTGCTTAAAGAAGCATATCGTTCGTTAATAGTCTGAGTGGTGAATAATTTATATCATTTTCTTTCTGCTGCGGCAATGATATCACTTCCTGAAGGCGATATATTAAGGACCTTTATCTGCTAATGTGCTTGATGTTATAGCTTTTTGTTGTGATTGCTATTGATATAAGTATTCCATCTGTTATCAATGGCTCTTTGAGTACAGGCATTTACAAACGGTTTGTGGCGTTAATGAACTGTCTAACTGGTATCTGTTTTTAAGATACTAGATAATGAAGCTTTTAAGAACGAAAGGTAGGTATTATAATCAAATGATTAATATTAAGGATTATGAAGACGTTGTTTTTCCATCAGATTTTCTTTGGGGCGTATCAACTGCTGGCCAACAAATAGAAGGCAACAACAACTCTTTCTATGACGATGAAGAAACAGCTCCTAAAAAGCCAGGTTATGTAATGGCTGGTAAGGCATGTAACAGCTATAATATGTATGAAGAAGACGTTAAACTTATTAAAGCTATGCATCTTAATACATACCGTATGTCTTTGGAATGGAGTCGTATTGAACCAGTTGAGGGTGAATTTAATCAAGAAGCCATTGAACACTATCATAAGGTTTTAAGTTCGCTTAAGAGGGAAGGCATTCAAGTTGCATTAACGCTACATCATAATTCTCATCCTGTCTGGTTTGAAAAGAAGAAAGCTTTTCGTATCATGGATAACCTTGATTATTGGCTGCGTTATGTAAAGTTAGCTGTTCAGGAATATGATCAATATGTGGATTATTATCTAACATTAAATGAAATTAATATCGTCTTTGAATATTCAAGAGACGAAGGCATCAATCTTCTACAATATCATGCCAAAGCATACCAGCTTATTAAACAATATTCTACAAAGCCAGTTTCACTTCCTCTTAACTATGCACAAAAACAGCCGATGCGTGCATATGATGAAGCTGATCAGATCATGGCACAGTATATTGATTATATGGAACAAGGCTTCTTTATCAATGCGATTCGTACGGGGGAAATCATTGTGCCTGAACATGATGCATTGATGATACCTGAACTTAAGGATTCTGTAGACTTCTGGGCAATTAATGTTTATACTCGTCAGCTGATCAACAGCCGAAAAAAGCTCTTCCGTTTTGATCACTATAATGCCACTCACTTTCATTCTTCTGATGAACCGTTCTTTAGTGATGAGATTTGTCCTGAAGTAATCTATAACGCTATACTTATCACCGAAAATGGCATCGCCACAAGACATGATCGCTATCGTATAATCTATATAGCTTCAATGCTTCAGGCTATTCATCAAGCGATGGACGAAGGAGTAAAAGTGCTCGGCTATTTTCATTGGAGCTTGTTGGACAACTGGGAGTGGGGGTCATATATGCCTAAATTTGGCTTGGCTACTTATGATCATGAAACTTATAAACGTACACTTAAGAAAAGTGGCAAGTTCTATGGTGCAATTGCGAAAGAGGGTAAGCTTACTCAAGACATAATTCAACAATTCTACAAATAAAATTATGAATCACTCGTCTGGAGTGATTCTTTTTATTAGAAAGAAAATAGGATAATAACGATGGAGAAGAAAGATATTCAATGTTGATGGAAGTGGTTTTTGAAATTTCTAGAAATATTCTTGATTGAAAGAAGAAAACATAATATATTATAGGTAGTTATACGACTGGCGGAAGTGGAATTAACCACATGAAGTATAATCGTTGTAGAGCCGACCGTCTGGGCAGGAAGAAGCGCCAGGGGTAGTAGGCTCTTTTTTCGTAAAATTGAATAGGAGGATAAGATGAAGGAACTTGAATTGAAGTATGGCTGTAATCCTAATCAAAAGCCAGCACGCGTTTTCATGGAAGATGGGGATCTTCCTTTCACGGTGTTGAATGGTAAGCCAGGTTATATTAACTTACTTGATGCTCTTAACAGCTGGCAGCTTGTCAAAGAAGTCAAGAAGGCAACAGGTGAAGTCTGTGCGGCAAGCTTTAAGCATGTATCTCCTGCAGGGGTAGCAGTGGGTACACCATTAAGTGAAGTTGAAAGACAAATGTATTTCGTAAAAGAATCTAATGAAGAATTATCGCCAGTCGCAAATGCTTATATCAAGGCTAGGGGTAGTGACCGTATGAGCAGCTATGGTGATTTCTGTGCATTAAGTGATGTCTGTGATGCTGTAACTGCTAAGCTGATTAAGAGAGAAGTCAGCGATGGTATTATTGCTCCTGGATATACTGATGAAGCATTAGAAATCTTAAAGACAAAGAAACGTGGTAACTATTGTGTTATTCAGATTGATCCTAATTATGTACCTGCTGAAATAGAGAGAAAACAGGTCTTTGGTGTAACTTTTGAACAGGGTAGAAATAATATCGAAATTACACCGGACTTATTTACTGATATTGTTTCAAAAAACAAAGACTTACCTGACTTTGCGATTAGAGATCTTATTATCTCAATGATTACTTTAAAATATACGCAGTCTAACTCTGTATGTTATGTCAAAGATGGACAGGCAATTGGTATTGGTGCTGGCCAGCAGAGCCGTATTCATTGTACACGTTTAGCTGGTGATAAAGCTGATAAATGGTATTTAAGACAGTCACCGCAAGTATTAAATCTTCAATTCGTTGATACTTTAAAACGTGCAGAACGTGATAATGCGATTGATGTCTATCTATCAGAAGACTGGGAGGATGTCAATGGTGATGACAACTGGCAGGATACATTCAAAGTACGTCCAGAAGTCTTCACAAGACAGGCACAGAAAGAATGGCTTAAGACAAATAAGAATGTTGTTTTAGGTTCAGATGCCTTCTTCCCATTTGGTGACAACATGGAAAGAGCACATCGTTCTGGTGTAGTCTATGTTGGTGAAGCAGGTGGCTCAGTACGTGATGATAACGTTATTGAAGTTGCTGATAAGTATAATATGGTACTTGCTTTCACACATGTACGTTTGTTCCATCATTAACGAATAAGAGCAGTCCTGATTGCAGGGGACTGCTTTTTTTATTGCTGTTTTTGTAGTCAATAATATGTAAGGCATGATATAATAATATGAATGAAAAAAGGGGAATGAAGAGAAATGCTTTTTATTACTGATGGAGAATTCTTGCGTACTGTCTCACAAAAAAGAAATCAATACTTAGCACGTAAGCTTTATGAATCTGGTGCTGTTACACGTATTCATATTGAATTTGTTCATGATCGTTATGAAATTGTCGGCACAGTATTCGTTAATGATACAATTTATACACCACATATATATGTTACCAAGTACTCCAAGATTATTGAAACAAGCTGTGACTGTGAATTCTATGATGCCTATACAGCCTGTGCCCATGCCGGCGCTGTCATTCTCGCTGTTCAAGACCTTGCTCCAAATCATTTCCCGTTTGATTATGAAGCGGATGTGACTGCAGCACGAAAGCGTAAGGAAGAAGCAGCACTGACATATCAAGAAAAATTAAGACGTGAATGGGAAGATCGTCGTATTAGTGCACTAGAAAGTGTATCTGAGACACTTACAAATGATTTTCGTAATCAGATGTATCAAACATTTTCCGAAAGCCATGAACCAGTACATATAATTGCCTATCATGATTATCGCAACTATTCAACAATTCGCTTCAAGGTCGGCCGTGAACGCTATTATATCATTAAGGATATTGCGCAGTTTATCAGCCGTATGGATAATCATGAATTTTATAACTATGGTAAGAATTTTGCCTGGGTTCATAATTATCAAGATCTTGATGAAAAGAGTAAAAAAATCTATGACTTTATGCGCGCACAGCAACGCCGCAACACTGACTACTACTATGGCAATCAGGCCGTTGGGTTTTCTGGCTATATGGTGGATGCTTTATGTCACTTGCTAGAAGAAAATCCCCAGGCTGTCAAAGATCTTACTATGGTTGAAGATAATGAAAAGATGACCATTAGTACAACTCGCAATGATCGTGATGTTATTTATCGTCTCGATATTAAACATCAAGATGTCCATAATTATTTTGCTGGCAAAAACAATCTCTACTATTTAACCTATGGAAGAAATTATCATTGTATTATTCATTATATTAAAGGTGATGAAAGAGGCATTTTTGTAAAGCTCTTAGAAGCCTTCAATCAAAATAATGATACGATCTATGTCCCATTAAACAAAGAAAATGACTTCTACCGCTATCTCATTTCACCCATCAAGGATGTTATAGAATTCCAGGGTGATATCAATCTCCAAGAAGAAGACCGTCTAGAAATCTATGGCGATATCAATACAGAAGAAGAAGCATACTTCAATGTCCTAGGCATTTATAGTGAAGAAAAGATTAATCTTATAGAAAAGCCTGATACACCACACTCAGCTACAGCTGATCTTGTTTTAAAATATCTTGAAGACCATTCAACAGGTAATGATGAAAACTATTATTATTTTGATACAAGAGTTGATGAGTCTATGGATTTCTTAGATCGTGGTATTGCCTTCTTGCAGAATTATGCTGATATCTATGTATCTGATAATCTTAAGAAGATTGGTACAAAGGCTAAGATGAAAGTAAAGGTAGGTATTACTGTATCTAATAACTTACTTTCTGTTGATATTGATTCTATCGGTATTCCAAAAGAAGAACTTGCCGCTGTAATGAACAGCTTTAAGAAGAAAAAGAAGTATCATAAGCTGAAGAATGGCGAAATGATTTATATTGAGAGTGATGAATTAGCTGAAGTGAATGAGATGATGGATCGTTATCACTTGTTGCCTAAAGACTTAAAAGATGGCCATGTTGATATGAATCTCAATCGTGCTTATTCATTAGATATGACAGCTAATGAAATGAGTCATATTGAAGTTGCTCGTTCTGAAGCATTCAAAGATATCATTGATGAACTCACAAACTATAAAGCTCACCAGCATGAGATTAATGATCAGTTTGGACATATCTTACGTGATTATCAGAAAGATGGCTACCAATGGCTTAGTACGATGACCGATTTACATTTTGGTGGCATTCTTGCGGATGATATGGGACTAGGTAAGACTTTACAGATGATTGCCTTGTTGGAAAATCAGCCTGAGCACTTTAGTATTGTTGTATGTCCAAGTTCGCTTGTTCTCAACTGGAATGATGAGTTTGATAAATTCTCATCGCATTTACGTAATGTCTGTGTCATGGGTTCAGCTGACAAACGTAAAGAAATCATTGAACATGCGAAAGACTATGATGTTTTAGTAACAAGCTATGACTATATCAGAAGAGATATTGATTTATATAAAGGCTTGAAGTTTGATTTTGTGATTCTTGATGAAGCCCAATATATTAAGAACCAACAAACAAAGAATGCCCAGTCAGTTAAAGAACTTGATGGTAAGCAGAAGTTTGCCTTAACAGGTACACCAATTGAAAACTCTCTTGCTGAATTATGGAGTATCTTTGATTTCTTAAATAAAGGCTATCTCTTTAACTATAACTATTTCAAAAAGGCTTATGAAGCACCTATTGTTAGATCGCATGATGAAGAGAAAAGCAATGAATTAAAGAAACTTATCTCACCATTCATCCTGCGTCGTACAAAGAAAGAAGTCTTAAAGGAATTGCCTGATAAGGTTGAAAAAACACTGACTATTGACTTTGAAGAAGATGAACGCAAGCTCTATTATGCCAATCTTGTTGAAGCTAACAAGGAACTTGCAAGCATGGACAGCAAGAAAGACCGTATTGAAATTCTTGCCATGCTGACAAGACTCAGACAGATTTGTTGTGAACCAAGATTAATCATTGATGATGTCAAACATATCTCATCCAAGATGGAAGCAGCTCTTGATTTGATTGATACCTATCATGAAAACAATAAGAAATGTATTGTCTTCTCATCCTTCTCCCAGGTATTGGATTTGATGGCTAGGGAATTACATGAACGTGGTATTAAGTATTATATGTTGACAGGCTCAACGACAAAACAAAAGAGAAAACAAAGAGTGGATGCTTTCCAGAATGATGATTCAACTGTCTTCCTCATTTCCTTAAAGGCAGGAGGTACGGGCTTGAATCTTACAGCTGCTGAAGGTGTTATTCACTTTGACCCATGGTGGAACATGTCCGCCCAGTCACAGGCAACGGACAGAGCTCATCGTATCGGTCAGAAGAATACCGTCTTTGTCTATAAGCTCATCATGAAGGATTCTATTGAAGAAAAGATCCAGAACATCCAGGAACAAAAGAAGAATCTTGCCGATGCCTTTGTTGAAGGTAATGAAGGCGTTATTACAACAATGACTAATGATGAAATCATGAGTTTATTTGAGGAATAAGAAAAAAGCTTACTCATTATTGGGTAAGCTTTTGTTTTGCCACAAGATATGACCATCTTGATCATAGACAGCTTTAACTTCTTTTGTCGAATCAAGGACTTGTGGTTTATCTTTTTTGTAGAGGGGCTGGACGTAACGATCAAAGAATGTTTGGGTAAAGCTTATATGCCATTCTTTTGTTGGACTGTTCTCGATATGGGAGGCATAGGCACTATAAAGCAAGGCGCCATGACCTTTATATTTCATCAACAGCTTACCATTGGCTTCATAGAAAGTGACATCGCTTGAAGGAATGTCATAAGTGATTTTTGTTGAAATATAAGTTGATGAGACAAAAGTGAGAACAATCAATACACAAATTGTAGCTGTAATGATTATTTTACGGTTGATCGTCTTTTTAAGCTTGGTAATGGGCTTTGCTTCTTCAAGCCGCTCGCTATAGTCAATGGGAAGTGTGATATGCGATTGCATATCGTTTAGGATTTTTTGGCATTCAGGACAATGCGCAACATGTTCTTCAACATAGTCTTTAGAAGCATCACTAGAAATATGGTCGATATATAAGGGAATCAGGTCTCTCGTAATTTCACATTCTTTATTCATAATTATCCTCCATATAATGTTTGATTTCATTCTTCGACCGATAAAATATCACCCGTACCCAGTTTTCACTCGTCCCAAAAAGTTCACCAAATACTCTTAAGGTAAAGACTTCTTTGTAGGGCTCTTTCATATTATGCAAGTATTGATGAATCTGCTTAGCTTGTTCGTGTTGGACGAGGGTTTCTTGAAAATGTATTCCGCTATCTTGAATGGGTGAAGCACTAAAGTCTTCCAATATGATACGTTTGTCTTTGCGCTTCTTGTTGTAAAAGATTTGCGGGCAATCGTAAAAAGCCAGGCACGAATATCCTTACGTCCATCAAACGAAGAGATGTTGCTGATGGCTTTCAGCATGGTTTCTTGGGCGATATCCTCAGCTTCATGTGGGGATTTCGATAAACTGTAGGCATAGACATAGATATCGTGGTAATAGGCTACAAGTTCTTCGTCTTTCATTTCTTACCTCCTTCACCTTACTAACATCCCAACTCTTAAAACGTTACAAGAAAAGAGGAAGATCTTAACCTTCCTCAATTTCAAGTAATTCTAAATAACGTAGATTTTTTTCTTCCAAGCCTTCTTCAAGAGCATCACGTTCTTTTGTCAGGCTAGCGATTTCATTAAAGTCCGTTAGACCATTCATTTTCTCATCAATATCCTTGATTCTCTGCTCGTCTTCAGGAATGGACTTGGAAAGTTCTTCAAGTTCTTTCTTTTCAGTAAAACTGAGTTTCTTTTTACGGGTTGCTTTATTGGCTTCTTTGTAGGCTTCTTTATGAGAAACTTTTGTCTCTTTGTCTTCTTCGATAGAGATGGTGTCACTATAGCCCCCATTATGATAAGTGATTGTCTGATTCTTAAAGACAAATAGTCCATCAGCAATACGATCAAGAAAATAACGGTCATGACTGACAGTGATGACAATTCCCTTAAAGCTATCAAGATAATCTTCAAGAATACTGATTGTTTCAATGTCTAAGTCATTGGTTGGTTCATCAAGAAGCAAGACATTAGGACCTTCCATTAGGACCTTAAGTAAATACAAACGTCTTTTCTCTCCACCAGATAAGCGGCCAATAAGAGTATATTGGGCATGATCATCAAAGAGGAAACGCTCGCACATATTTCTTGCCGTTAGAACGCCATCAGCTGTTTCTAGAGCATCACTTGTTTCACGAACATAATCGATGACACGCATGCTTTCATCCATCTCACCAACACCTTGCTTGAAATAACCAATCTTGATGGTGCTGCCTCTGTCAATCTCACCATCATAATCATTTATTTCCCCGGCAATCATATTCATCAATGTACTCTTCCCACAGCCATTAACACCAAGAATACCAATTCGATCATAACGCTTGAATAAATAGCTGAGAGGCTTAAAAAGTAAATGATCACCAAAGGACTTGGAGACATTCTTAAGTTCAATAGTCTTGCTGCCAAGGCGACTTGCCGTATTGATCATTTCAACATTGTTGACTTCTTTAATGGATTCAATTTGTGAGAGCTTTTCAAAACGCTGCAGGCGTCCCTTCTGCTTTGTGCTTCTTGCCTGTGCCCCAGCTCGAACCCATTCCAGTTCCTTTTTCAAGAACTGCTCACGTTTATGCTGGACGGATAGATCAGTTGACTCGCGCTCGGCTTTCTGTTTTAAGAAGGACTCATAGTTGCCTTCATAGCTATACAGCTTACCACGGTCAAGCTCCAGCATGCGGTTGGTAATGCGTTCTAGGAAGTAGCGGTCATGGGTAACCATGAGAATGGCTTTATTGAATTTCTTGAGTGTTTTTTCCAAGTATTCAATCATTGTTGTATCAAGATGGTTTGTTGGTTCATCAAGAATCAACAAGTCACAATCATTCAGCATCACACAAGAAAGGGCTAAACGTTTCTTCTGACCACCTGATAATGGACCAACAAGAGCATCATAATTTTCTATGCCAAACCGATTAAGTGAAGCTTTGAGTTCGAACTCTTTGGCATGAGGGGAGAGCTTTGAAGCTTGCTGGAGTATTGTTAAGTTGTCATCAAGTTCCGGCGTTTGAGGAAGATAGGCAATTCGTGTATCTTTTTTAAAGCTGATATCACCCTGACGTGTTGCAATCATTTTTAACAGGGTGCTCTTACCTGTGCCATTGACACCAATCAAGGCCAGATGATCCGTTTCTTCGATAATGAATTGAAGATGGGAGAAGAGCGTTCTTTCACCAATCGAATAAGATAAATCATTAATTGCAGCTAACATAATTCCCTCCTGTTTTTACGACATTATAGCATATTCTTCTACGTGTACAAACATATCTATTTGTATTATAATTTGTGTACTAGGAAAAAAAGAAGGGTTGTTTAGGCGAATATGGAAAGAACGTACATGAAATTCTCTGGTATCATCAAAGATATCACTTCAAAATCAAAAACCTCTTTCACTCGCCAATCAGAATATATCGGTCTTTATGGTCTTGTAGAAATCTTATATAGCCGGACATCAAACTATACAAAAGTCTTTGCCGTCTTTAAAGGGGCGACAAAACCATACCATTATATTAAAACGACACCGGGGAGTATTACGCAAGATCAAAATGGCTATATCTATCTTACAACAGCCCATCATCGCTATATATTTGAAATTGTTGAAAGCTATAAATAATACTAATTGAATAATAAATGTGACTTATAATCAGTTGTTTATCATCTTCTAAAAAACTAAACTAGTGCTAGGTGATTGAAAAAATGAAGAAAGAATTCACAGTTGAGTATCAGCAGGTGTTGGTTGGTATGAGAATTCGAGAGTTGCGTAAGAAACAGGGAATGTCCCAGGAAGCTCTTGCGTTGAGAAGTGGTGTTGATCGTACCTATATTACTACTTTGGAAGCTGGAACAAGAAATATGAGTATTGTTTCTATCTCAAAGGTATGTCATGGGTTGAATCTATCGCTAGAAGAATTCTTTACGAGTCCTTTATTTGGACAATTGATACAAGATGATACTGAAGAATAAAAAGAGTCTCTGAGCGTTGAAATTGGGTAGGAGACTTTTTTTATATACTTTTTTGTAAGGGCTTATTAAAGATTTAAAATTTTCAAGCAATTTCGTATAAGACTAAACAAAAATGTGTTAGAATTTATTTATATAAAATAATTAAGGAGGATTAAGAAAATGAAATTCTTAAGATGTAATCACTGTGGAAATATTGTTACTTATATTGATGAAAAAACATGCATCCCATCATGTTGTGGTGAACAGATGGAAGTCTTAGCGCCAAATACAACTGATGCTGCAAATGAAAAACATGTACCAGTATGCAACGTAGAAGGAAATGTTGTTAATGTTGTCGTTGGTAGTGTTGAACATCCAATGCTTGAAGAACATTCAATCCAGTGGATTGCCGTTGAAACAAATAAGGGAGCTCAGATTAAATACTTAAAACCTGGTGAAAAACCAGCAGCTCAGTTTGTTTTAGCTGAAGGTGAAGAAGTTGTTCATGTCTATGAATACTGCAACCTTCATGGTTTATGGATGGCTTAATCAAGCATAATATTCACTAATGTTTAGGAGATGATGGTATGGTGAAAGGAAAAATGAAGTCTTTGCTGGTATGTCTGGCAACTGGAACTTTAGCAATAATGGCTATTGCGATAGCGATTATGTTCAGTTTGCCTCATGTACCAATGACAGCCATTTATGTTGTCATTGGTATGGGGGTTATTCAAGAATTATTTATTCTTTGTATAGCCTATTATCTATCGAAGCATGTGGACTATAATGCCCGGGTAACGAATATGCAGAATGTCGCTTTTTCAAGAGCGAGCAGGGATATCCGTACCTTGATGAATTCCATTCTCAACTTCTCATCTCCTGAACTCACTGAAAACTATAATCCTCAGGAAATGTTGAATAGCCTTTCAAAAATCAATAATGCCGGTCTCTATTTAATGACGGTAGTGGATGATTTGATGGCAACATATCATGTTTCTGATCAGGAAATTGTTCTTAAAGAAAATCCAACTACAATTGAGAATGTCTTTGGTCCGATTGTTGAACTTGTCAGTGAACGCTTTGCAGCTAAGAACCAGGTCTTTGATGTCGAATATATCAATATTGATAAATTTCGTTATGTTCTTGTTGACGCTCCAAGAGTACAACAGGTCGTGATGAATTTATTGACAAATGCCAATAAATATACACCAGAAGGCGGACATATTCTATTCAAGGTCGAAGGAGCAAGCGGCGAAGGCAATACACTAGATCTTACCATTACTGTCAAGGATGATGGTCAGGGTATAAGTAAGCGCAAGCTCAATAATCTCTTCAAGAAAGATCCTAACCAGAAATTCAATGAAGGGCATTATGAATTAGGACTGGCAATTGTTGCTTCGCTCGTTAATCAGATGAAAGGCACAATTACATGCACATCCAAGGAGAATGAAGGCAGTGAATTTGTTGTAAAGTTTAACTGGGCTTATTGTCATAAAAACAGCTATGCTTCAACAAAACGTGACTTCTCCATTCTTCGCGGAAAGAACATTCTTGTTGTAGAAGATAATGAGATGAATGCAGAAATTACCAGAGCCATTCTTGAAAAGGAAGGCATGATGATGGATTATGCGAAAGATGGTGCTGAAGGTGTTGCGATGTTCACCCATGCCATGCCCCATACTTATGATGCCATCTTGATGGATATTCGTATGCCAGTTATGGATGGTATTGAAGCTTGTAAGAAGATTCGTTATTCAACTCATCCAGAGTCAAGCATCATTCCTATTATTGCCATGACAGCCGATGTCTATGAAGCAGATTATCAGAGCAGTACTGATGCTGGAATGGATGGCTATATCACAAAACCACTAGATCCTGAAGAATTATATATCACATTAAGTAATTCTATTCGAAGTTAGAGAGATTTCTCTAACTTTTTTTCTAATGAATATCTTTTCTAAGGTGGATGAAAGCTTAAAATGCGATATACTTATACAAAAGGATGGTGAGTGATATGCGTCATTTTGAAGAGAGCAGAGCGTTTATTGAAAGTTCACTATGTCCTTTTGTCGTTCTTGATACAACTCATCGTAAAATACGAGTTGTACTTCTCTCTAAAGGACTCAAGGATTATATGGGACTTTGTGATGATGATATTGAGAACTATATTGAACGTTTTAAGCTCTATCCTGAATATTTTATCTATGATGAAGATCTTTATGCCATGAGAATGGGATTACGCTACATTTATGATCATCGTAATGAAGAGATGCGTGTGCGCTTTCGCTTTCATTTACGACAAGAAGATCCGTATGTCTGGTTTATGAGTTATGGCCAGTATCTCAATAATCAGGAAGATAGCTATCTGATGATTGAATTGCATAATATTGAAAATGAACAAAGGGAATTGCGTAGTGCAATCAAAAGTTCAGTACAATCACATGCCTTGCTTGAAAAGATTCTTGATACAACCCAGACAAATATCTTCTGGAAAGACAATGAAAGAAGATTCCTTGGTGCCAACAAAGCCTTTCTCCAATATTATGGCTTTACTTCACTTGATGACATTCTTGGCAAGACGGATGAAGATATGGGCTGGCATAATGATCCTGGCCCATTCAAAAATGATGAGGAACGTGTTATCAAATATGGTGAAAGCACCCATCGTATTCATGGTAAATGTGTCATTCGTGGACGTGAATGCGATATTGTTGCCTCAAAGGCACCACTCTATATTGATGGCGAGATTGCTGGATTGGTAGGGAGCTTTGAAGACGTAAGTTCAGAATATCGCCAACAAAAAGAAATACAGAAGCTCAATGGTGCCCTTCAGACAGCTTTGAAGAATGAAGAAAAGGCGAATAAGGCAAAGAGTGAATTCATGGCAAGAATGTCCCATGATATGCGTACGCCTCTAACGACAATCATTGGCCTGAGTGAATTGGCATTAAAATCAGATAAATATCAAGATAAAGAAACGATGTCCAAGATTATGGATGCCTCTCGTTATTTATTGGAATTAATCAATGATGTACTTTCAAGTGAGAAGTTTGATAGCGGCAAGATGAAACTCTATGCAGATATATGGGATCATGATGCTATCATGTCTTCAATCTATAATATTGTTAAGCCTTCTGCTGATCGCAACAAACATACATTTGTATTTGATGTCAAGAAGGATGTTGGTAAGATTCTTATTGATCGTAAATGGCTGATGCAGATTCTTATCAATATCTTAAATAATGCCATTAAATATACGTATGATGGAGGAAGAATTGAGTGGCATGAGAATATCTTTGAAGAAAATGGTCAGATGATCATGGAACATGAAATTCGCGATAATGGAGTTGGTATTTCAAAAGACTTTGTAGAAACAAAGCTCTATGAACCATTCACGCAGGAACATAATCCCTTGACGAAGTCCCGTACATCCAATGGATTAGGGCTTTCGATTGTGAAGAAGGCTGTTGATTTATTTGGGGGAAGCATTACCTGCCATTCAGAGCTTGGTGTTGGGACAACATTTATCTTACGCATTCCTTTTGGGTATGGTGAGGAACAAAAGAAAGAAAAGAAAATGCAGGATTTGTCAGGCAGACGTGTGCTTATTTGTGAGGATGTGGCCATTAATGCCATGATTGTCAAGTCAATGCTGGAAAGTCAGAATGTAGAAGCGGACATTGCTGAAGATGGGCTCGTGGGCTTACAAAAAGCTACAGCGCATAGTTATGATATGATTTTGATGGATATGCAGATGCCCCGTCTTGATGGCTTGCAGACGACCAAAGAGCTAAGACGAATGGGCTATCGTAAACCTATCATCACTCTTAGTGCGAATACTTCTAAAGAGGACATGGAAAAATGTCAGCAAGCTGGGATGAACGATTTTCTTGAAAAACCTGTTACTCTTGAAAAGCTTGTGGAAATGATGCAGAAATATGTTGGAAAAGAGTTTGTGTAAGCAAGCTCTTTTTCTTGTTTGAAATTGTAAAATGAAACAATTCCGTCATACTTCTGTGTTAGAATATTTTTGAGGTGTTAAAAAATGTCTATTTATGGTGAATACTTGCCTGCTCTAAAAGAAGTGATGGAGAGAATTGTAGGTAGAATAGAAAGTTTTAATGAAGCTTATCAAAAAGAACATGGAGAACCGCTCTATGAACATTTAAATTATCGTATTAAGAGTGAGGAGTCCATGCTTGAGAAACTTGAGAGAAAACATCTAGAAGCAACAACCTATAATGCCTTGGTGACATTAAAGGATGCCATTGGCTTACGTATTGTCACAACATTTGTAGATGATGTCTTTGAAGTCGTGCGTCTTATAAAAGGTTTGGAATTTGTCAACGTTGTAGAAGAGAAAGACTATATCTCCCATGCGAAAGAAAATGGCTATCGTTCCTACCATATGATTATTCAAGTCACAAGTCATCAAAAAGATGTTCTAGGACATCAGCCTGGATCCTTCTATGTGGAAATTCAAATTAGAACAATTGCCATGGATTCATGGGCTGCTTTGGAACATCAGATGAGCTATAAGAAGAATATAAAAAATCGCGAACTCATTTCATCTGAATTAAAGAGAGTTACGGATGAACTTGCGAGCTGTGATCTTTCGATGCAGACAATCAGAGATCTTATTAATAGGAGTTGATTTGTATGAGAATATTATTAGCTGAGGATGAACATGATTTAAAAAGAGCCTTGGTCGCTGTGCTGACGCATAGTGGATATGATGTTGATGCGGTGGAAAATGGGGCTGAGGCTGTAAAGTTTGCTTCAATGAATGCTTATGACTGCATGGTGCTTGATATCATGATGCCTGTCATGAATGGCATGGATGCCTTAAGTAAAATACGTGAAGCTGGTGATCGAACACCCGTTATCTTTCTAACAGCCAAAGCTGAAGTCGAGGATCGCATTAATGGCCTTGATGCTGGGGCGGACGATTATCTGACTAAGCCGTTTGCAATCGGTGAGCTGATAGCCCGTATTAAGAGTCTGACAAGGCGTCTAGAAACATATACACCTAAAGTGCTTGAAGCTGGCAATGTCATTATGGATATTGATGAACAGGAAATAAAATGTGAGAATGCTGTAAGACTTGGTGGTAAGGAAGCTAAATTGATGGAATATTTTATGTTGAACAAGGGGAAGATGCTTTCGACAGAAAATATCTTCAATCATGTCTGGAAGGACGATGAGGATGCTTCAATTGATCTTGTTTATGTCTATGTTTCCTATCTCAACAGCAAGCTTAGTGCGATTGGAGCAAGTATTGTCATTGAAGGTGAAGAAGGTGCAAATTATCATTTAGTGCAGAAATAAGGTGGTGAGTTTATGATTAGAAGATTAAGGTGGCGATTTATTGGTTCAGCTTCAGTAGCTTTGCTTGTTGTTCTTGTTACTATTATTGGCATTATTAATTCAGCCATCCATGAACGTGCCTACAACCGTATTTATACAACCCTGGATTATATCGTTGCGCATAATGGCTATTTGCCTAAAGTCAAAGGTCAAAGTGATGACAATGAGTACTTTACACCGGAGACATCCTATGAGACACGTTATTTCACCATTGTTTTCAATAAAGATGGTACGCTTGCCAAGGCTTCCATGGACAAGGTTGCTGCAATTACAAAAGAAGATGCCATTGCTTTAACGAGGCAGGTGGATAATGATAGAGGACATATAAAATATGCGGATCTCACGTATTTTTATAAAGTGGTAAATAAGAAAGATGGCAGCAGGATGATTGTCTTTATCGATGGAACAAATCAGTCAAGCTTTGCCTCTTCGATGTTGTCAATGAGCTTATGGCTTGGTTTTGGTTCCTTTGTCGTATTCTTTGGCTTATTATGCTTGCTTTCAGGCAAGGCTATTAAACCCATCATACGCTCCCAGCAGCAACAAAAACAATTCATTACCAATGCCGGTCATGAACTCAAAACTCCTCTTGCCGTAATTAGTGCTAATACTGAAGTCATGGAAATGATGAATGGCAAGAATGAATGGACGGAGAGTACGATGAAGCAGGTCAAGCGCTTATCAGGTTTGGTTTCAGAGCTTGTCACGATTGCACGTCTTGATGAACGTGAAGATATTATGCTGGAACACTTTGATTATTCAGAAACAGTCAAGAGTGTCGCTCAGGATTTCAAGTCAGTGGCTGCTGGTGAGAACTTAACGCTGAAAACGGATATTGAAGATCTTGTTTTTGTCAAGGCGGATAAAAAGCGTCTACATGAACTTGCCAATATTCTTGTTGATAATGCGATTAAATATTGTGATGAGAATGGTACTGTCCTAGTTACCTTAAGTAAGGGCAGACGTGTAAGATTAACTGTCTCCAATGATTATCGTAATGGTGCCAATATCGATTATTCACGTTTCTTTGAGCGCTTCTATCGTGAAGATAGTTCCCATACGCATATTGGTAAGGGTGGCTATGGGATTGGCTTGTCGATGGCTGAATCGATCGTTGCAGCATGCAAAGGAAAAATCAGTGTCAGCTGGAAAGACAATGTGATTACCTTTGAAGTGCTCTTATAATCTTGTGAGATAATTATTTCATGTGTATAATAAATGCAAAAAGGAGAGAATAGATGAAAGCTTATAAAGATTTATCAAAAGAAAAAAGACAAGAAGAATTATCTCGTTTAAAAGCTCAATATCAGAAATATCTTGATATGAATTTATCACTTAATATGGCAAGGGGTAAGCCAGGAAGTGATCAGCTTGATTTGTCAAGAGGTATGTTGGATGTCATTAATGCAGAATCTGATTTAACAGCATCGGATGGCACGGATGCAAGAAACTATGGCTGTCTTGATGGCTTGATGGAAGCTAAGAAGCTCATGGCTGATATGATGGATAGTAAGCCTGAAGATATGATTATTTATGGTAATTCCTCATTGAATATCATGTATGACCAGATTTCTCGTAGCTATAGTTTTGGTGTGATGGGTGAAATGCCATTTTGTAAGCAGGGCAAAATTAAGTGGCTATGCCCAGTACCTGGCTATGATCGACACTTCGGTATTACGGAGTTCTTTGGCTTTGAGATGATTAATATTCCGATGGATGATTATGGTCCAAATATGGATATGGTTGAAGAATATGTCAAAGATCCTACAGTTAAAGGTATCTGGTGTGTACCAAAGTATTCTAATCCAGGTGGAGTCGTATACAGTGATGAAGTGATTCAACGCCTAGCAGCACTAGAACCAGCTGCCAAGGACTTTAGAATTTATTGGGATAATGCCTATTGTGTACATCATCTCTATGAAGAAATCAATATTCATGATATCTTAGAAGAATGTAAAAAAGCAGGACATCCTAATCTTGTCTATAAATTTGGTTCAACAAGCAAGATTACATTCCCTGGCGCTGGTATTGCAGCCCTAGCAACATCACAGGACAACAAGAAAGATATCCTTAACCAGATGAAACATCAGACGATTGGTCATGATAAGCTTAATCAATTAAGACATGTACTTTACTTTAAAGATATCAATGGCTTAAAGGAACATATGAAAAAACATGCGGATATTATCAGACCTAAGTTTGAAGCTGTTGAAGAAATACTTGATCGTGAATTAACAGGCTTAGGTGTTGGCAGCTGGAGCAAACCTAGAGGTGGCTATTTCATTTCCTTTACTGGCAATAAGAACACTGCAAAGGCAATTGTTGGTAAGATGAAAGAAGCTGGTGTTGTGATGACAGGAGCAGGCGCAACATACCCATATGGCAAGGATCCAGATGATGCAAATATTCGTATTGCACCTACATTACCGCCACTTGATGAAATAAAATTAGCTGCTGAAGTCTTTGCGACAGTCGTAAAAATGGTCTCTCTAGAACAATTAATTTAAATTCAAAAAACGTCCATATAATGGGCGTTTTTTCTATTTCTTAAGATTCTTAATTTCTTAAGAAATTGCTTAAGAAATAATTAAGAAACTCAAAAAATGTTGATTTTATCAATAAAATATTTGACAAAAATTCTTAAGTTGTGTATAGTAAAACAGAACTTAAAAAGCGAGGTAAATTTATGATGAATTGAAAGAAATTAAGTGCGTTAGTATTAAGCTTAGCTTTAATCTCTAGCGTACAAGTGTCAAAAGTTAACGCTGAAAATATTAAGGAAACAAAACAAGAATTAATTACCATTGATGTTGCATCACAGGCAGCTTCAACAAAAGATAGCTTACAGGTTGCTCATGAAGAGACAGCCAATGTTGTAAAAGAAACAGCTGCAAAGATTCAGGCAGAAATTGATGCCCAGAAAGCAGCTGAAGAAGCAGCAAGAAAAACCGCTGAAGAAAAAGCAAGAGCAGAAGCTGAAGCAAAAGCTAAGGCTGAAGCAGAAGCTAAAGCAAAGGCAAAAGCAGCATCTCAGGCAAAAGCACAGGTACAAACAACACGCTACGTTAGTCGTGGTGGCAGACTTACAAGAAGTGCCGGTGTATTCAATGGCCCAAGTGGTAAAGAATCTTTTTATAATATGAATATGAATAACGTTGTCAGTGCTATGCGCGCTAGAGGCAACAATGCAAGATATTGGGTAAGAGAAGATGGTGTAAAGATGCTTGGTGACTATGTCATGGTGGCAGCTAACTTATCCATTCGTCCAAAGGGCACTATCCTTCCTACATCATTAGGTATGGGTATTGTCGTTGATACGGGATCATTCGCATTACGTAATCCAACACAATTAGATATCGCTACTGCATGGTAGTTTTTAGAGTCACGAAGAAATCTTCGTGGCTTTTTTTAATGCGGATTTTACATAGGACAAGTTGTTTTGGCTATAAAAATCTAGAATAAAACGTTAGTGATATATATACCATTATGTTGATGATATTGTGATTATGTGACGAATATTAAGTATACATTATATAAATTCATGTTATGTGTATTCTATTTAACTTGAAATGTTATAAAAAAATAAAATAAAGATGTAGATATATCATTTGGGATAATACTATGAAGGGAGATTGAAATTTATGTCTACATTTAGAAAGCTATACTAGATATGTTGTCTAATGCTGGCTATGGCAGGCATCCTAGCTTTTTCTAGTGCGCCTGTCTACGCATCTGGATCAGCTATTTCCTTGTTGGAGGAACCTGCACAAGAGGTCGTTGAGACAGAGTTTGGGAAGACGCAACAATATAAGCTGAGTGTTAAGAACAATGGCAGTGACATATCATATGTACGTATTTCTGCCACTGTTTCGGATTTAAAAACAGGTGCTTCTTATGACGTTCATGTTAAAGGTGAAAACTGGAAGAAGTGTGGGGAATATTATTATTTTGAACCTGCACTTGCATCAAAGAATATTTCAACGCCAATGTTTGTTGATGTTACATTGAAAAATAGTGATGTTTCATTATCAAAGGTTAAAATAAGTGCCTATGCTGAAGCTGTTAATGCAAGTGAAGTTGATAAAGCTGATTACTCAAAAGATGAACCATGGAAAGATAAAGCACAAGTCATTACTAAAGCTGCAAAAACAAATGGCTCATCAACAAACATGAAGAATACGCATCAGCCAGCAAAGAAGACGAAATTGCTTAAAACTGGTGACAATACACAAATAGCTCTTTATGTCTTGATATTAGTTGCTTCTAGTGGTGCTATTATTTATGAAATGATGCGTTTGTTTAAAAATCACAGAGGGGAGGAATAGTAATGAAAAAAATAACACGTTTTCTTGCATCTCTTGCTGCTATTTTTGTGATGATGCTTCTTTGTGAAGTCAGTGTATTTGCATATTCTACAACCCGCTCTAATACGCAAGATATAACATATATTGCGAGAAAGAATATGACAGTAACTTTTACTGTTGAGTATGGTACATTTGAAGATGGATCAACAGATCCTATTACATTTAGTGTGCCTTATGGAAAAACGTTATCTCTAAATCAAATTCCAACAAATATGAAGCCTGCTGCTGGCTATACAGCTCATGGAAGCTGGAGTCCAGCAATACCGGATACATCCACTGAAATAACAAAAGATATTACTTATACTTATAGCTTCCGCCCACCAGTTGTTACATATCATGCGAACGCGAAAGACGCAGTATTTGCAGGAGGCAAAGATACTCATATTGTTGGCTATATACAAAATGATAAAACGAATAAAAATGATGTTGCCAAAGGATATGAGTATCAAGATCCTAGTAGAAAAACATATCGCTTGATGAGCTGGAACTACACTCCTGATGGTACAGGTAAAACTTTTGATATAAATACTGCAAAGATAACTGATGATATTGATGTTTATGCAGTGTGGAAGAAGAAAGAAGCAACATTTATAGATGGTCCAGCTTTCCATGATAAGATTCTAAGTCTATCACATAACGCAAAAGGGAACAGTTTTAGTGCGGGTAGCTATAGAATGGTCAATACAAACATTGAAGCCATTAAACATGCATCACAAATACCAGAAAAATATAAGACAAGCACAAATCTTGTTTCAACACAAGACTCTGATTATAAAATCTATGCATGGTTTGTTGAAGATAAGCCTAATGGAGAAGGTACGCTATATTGGTGGAGTGAAGCAACTGCTGATGGTGAACCTACTTATATGAATACGGATGCTGGTTCAATGTTTAGTTGTCTATGGAAACTAAAGGATATAAGTGGGCTTGCAGACATGGATACAAGCAGAACAACATCATTTAGTGAGTTATTCTATTCTTGTCCATCTTTATCGAATATATCTCCTATTGCAAAATGGAATACTTCAAAAGTCACAAACCTCAATTGGCTATTTGGTGGTGCGAACTGGACACCAAATCAATGGGGAGTAGACACACCAAAAATAGGATGTCTAAGTTTGCGTAACCTGGATGCTTTAAAAAATTGGGATGTCCATAATGTAAAGAGTTGTTGGAGAATGTTGACTGGAGCATATTATCTTAAAGATATCTCTGGTATTAAGAACAGGAATTTACCTGTTGAGCTATTTAAAGACAATGATAATAATGCAATGTTCCAGTATACATCATTCCAATATCCTATCCCTGTATTCAATAAGTTTACAGGCATTATTAATGGTCAATCATATCAAATGGGCTCTATTGTAAGATTGCATATGAATGGTGGAACATATACATATAGTAGAACTGGAAGTAAGTATGATGATCCATTCGATTATACTGTATCGGAATTTGATATCTGTGGATGGAAGGCATCAAAACTATCTGCTTATAAACCGGTTCGTGAAGGTCATACTTTCTTATATTGGAATACGAAGCAGGATGGTACAGGTAAGACATATCTTCCAACGGATATGAGTCCAGTCTATAATCGTGATGATTGTAAGGTATATGACTTATATGCTATTTGGGATTCTCCTGCTCCAACAAAAATGAATGCCACAAATAGTTGTAATAATTAGAATATTTTGAACCAGGATACTTATTGCACCTGGTTCTTTTATTTTCAAAATATGAAAGATGATTGTTTTTTATAAGAGAATTTGAACTGGGATTTTTTCATGATTGATAATGTGATATAATGTCTTCGATGATTAAATGGAGGAGAATATTATGCCAGCAAAATCTACGAGAAAAAAGAAGACACGTGCAGTGAGAAAAGCTGTAAAGTCTGTGAAAAATGATACAAAAGTTGCGACTGCTAGTCCTGTTAAAGCAGCCGATGATATAAAAACAACAGTAAAAACTGCGACTGAAGTTAAAACAGCAGAAAAGAAAACTGAAACTAAGGTAGAAGCAAAACCAGCTGCAAAGAAAGCTGAAGCTAAGGTGGAAGTAAAACCAGCTGCAAAGAAAGCTGAAACTAAGGTTGAAGTGAAACCAGCTGCAAAGAAAGCTGAAACTAAGGCAGAAGAAAAAACAGCTGAAAAGAAGGCTGAAACTAAGGCAGAAGTGAAACCGGCTGAAAAGAAAGCCGAAGCTAAGGCAGAAGTAAAACCAGCTGAAAAGAAAGCTGAAACTAAGGTTGAAGCAAAACCAGCTGCAAAGAAAGCTGAAGCTAAGGCAGAAGCAAAAGCGGCTGCAAAGAAGGCTGAAACTAAGGCGGAAGTAAAACCAGCTGCAAAGAAAGCTGAAGCTAAGGTAGAAGCAAAACCAGCTGAAAAGAAAGCTGAAACTAAGGTTGAAGCAAAACCAGCTGCAAAGAAAGCTGAAGCTAAGGCAGAAGCAAAAGCGGCTGCAAAGAAGGCTGAAACTAAGGCGGAAGTAAAACCAGCTGCAAAGAAAGCTGAAGCTAAGGTAGAAGCAAAACCAGCTGAAAAGAAAGCTGAAACTAAGGTTGAAGCAAAACCAGCTGCAAAGAAAGCTGAAGCTAAGGCAGAAGCAAAAGCGGCTGCAAAGAAGGCTGAAACTAAGGCGGAAGTAAAACCAGCTGCAAAGAAAGCTGAAGCTAAGGTAGAAGCAAAACCAGCTGAAAAGAAAGCTGAAACTAAGGTTGAAGCAAAACCAGCTGAAAAGAAAGCTGAGACTAAGGCAGAAGTGAAACCAGCTGAAAAGAAAGCTGAAGCTAAGGTGGAAGAAAAGCCAGCTGCAAAGAAAGCTGAAACTAAGGTAGAAACAAAGCCTGTTGAAGAGAAGAAAGAAGAACCTGTAAGAGAATTACCACAGCCAAGAAGAAGTGTGGCATTCATTGGTTCTGAATGTTATCCATTTGTGAAGACTGGTGGATTAGGGGATGTTATGTATGCATTGCCTAAGGAATTAGCTAAGCAAAATTGTGATGTTAAGGTTATCTTACCTCGTTATGCTTGTATTCCTGAAAAATATCAGAATAAGATGGTTTATCGTGGATCATTTGATATGAACTTATGTAGTGATGGTCGTTCATTCTATGTCGGAATTATGGAATATGTATGGGATGGCGTTGTTTATGACTTCATTGATAACCAGGAATTCTTTACAAATGGTAATCCATATACGAACTTAATTGATGATATTCCAAAGTTCTGTTATTTCTCAAAAGCTGCTTTAGCTGCATTGAACTATATGGATTGGGAACCAGATATCATCCATTGCCATGACTGGCAGGCTGCACTGGTTCCTGTATATCTTGATACAATGTTTAAAGATACACCTATTGGTAGAGCAAAAACAGTTCTAACAATTCATAACTTGCGTTTCCAGGGTGTTTATGACAAGAAGATGATTTCTTACTGGACTGGACTTCCTGACTATGTCTTCAATAAAGATGCCTTAACTGTAAAATGGTTGGATGCTAATATGCTTAAGGGTGGTCTTACTTATGCAGATGCAATTACAACAGTATCTGGCACATATGCATGGGAAATTCAGACACCTGAATATGGTGAAGATCTTGATGCACACTTAAGATATCATTCAGGCAAGTTAAGAGGTATAGTCAATGGTATTGACTATGATATCTGGAATCCGGCAACTGATCCTAGACTTGCGAATAACTATGATTTAGGTAATGTCTTAACAGAAAAACGTAAAAATAAGAAAGCTTTACAGGAAGAATTAGGCTTAGAAGTTGATGATGGTAAGTTTGTGATTGGTCTTGTTTCAAGATTGACTAACCAGAAAGGCTTGGACTTAGTCAATGAAATCTTACCTCAGCTTATTGATGGTAATACACAGATTGTTATCCTTGGTACAGGTGATGCTCAGTACGAAGATAGCTTTAGATATTATGAAAATGCTTATAAAGGACAAGTATGTTCAAATATCATGTATGATGAAACAAGAGCACACCATATCTATGCAGGAGCAGATGCATTACTAGTGCCTTCTCGCTTTGAACCATGTGGATTAACACAGTTAATTGCAATGCACTATGGAGATATTCCTATTGTCAGAGAAACTGGTGGTTTAAAGGATACTGTTGAACCTTACAATGAATTTACAAACTGGGGCAATGGCTTCACATTTGACCGTTATGAATCTGGATTATTGTTGGATGCTATTAACAGAGCGAAGACACTCTATTTCACAAATAGATGGTGCTGGGATGAGATGGTACAGCGTAACATGGACAAGGATGTAAGCTGGGAATCTAGTGCAAGACAGTATCGTGATCTCTATGTCGATTTAACAAGATAATAAAAAGATTTGTCTTTATATTTGAGGTCTGCTATGCAGACCTCTTTTTCCTTATTTATCATTTTGATGCTTTACAGTTACAAAAGAAAAAAGTGAAATATATTGATATAATCGATATATTTCACTTTTCTATAGATTATTTTTATAAAGTTCCCGACAGAAAACCCACGTGCCCTTGGGCCGTGGGATGAATGGCGGTTAGGGATATGATATAATATACATACAGGAAATCCTGTTTCCTAGTCTTTAGAAAGGGGAAAGCTGTATGCATCTTACCGTAAAACAACAAGTAAAGCATCTTTCAAAGGAAGACTACAAAACTATAAAAGAACTGTGCCATATAGCAAAGAA
>NZ_JNKU01000012.1 GCF_000702165.1 Sharpea azabuensis DSM 18934 | reverse complement strand
ACCGAATCTGAAATGGGGCACCGACATAACCGAACTGAAATACGCTGGTGATAAATTATATGTCAGCACGATCCTTGACCTGTATGACCGATATCCGGTTGGCGTTGTCGTCAGCAGAAGAAACGATACCAAACTGGTCAATGATACATACTTCATGGCCATCACCTTGAATCAGGGAGCTACTCCGCTCCTGCACAGCGACAGAGGATTTCAGTACACACGCGAGGTATTTTCCGGGATGCTTGAGAATGACGGACTGACACAATCCATGTCACGGGTTGGCCACTGTATCGATAACGGGCCAGTAGAATCCTTTCAGGGGTTCATCAAGGATATGGCCAAGGTTCTGTTTGGCAAGGCGCATACGTATGAGGAAGCTGCAGAGATCATATACCGGACATATGAATACTATATCTACAGATATCCACAGAAACGTTTTCATGGGAAGACTGCAAATCATGTAAGACAGGAAGCACTGGCTGCAGTTACACCGGAACAGTATCCGATTGCACCAAACAGAAGAATAGAACGATTCTGGGAAAAGATTCAAAAGAGCAAAGCAAAACACCAGGAGCAAGCACAACAATAAAAAAACAAGGCCAAATCTAATTGACCTTGCTTGGTAGTTGTTTTGGATATTTTCTCTGTCTACTTGACAGGGGTCATATCAGATACGCTATCTTAGAAGATTATTTTTTTGTAATGAAACCTTTCGCCTTCAGCAGTTCAGCACAAAGTACACCGCCACCAGCAGCGCCGCGGATTGTATTATGAGAAAGTCCCACAAACTTCCAGTCATAAACCTTATCTTCTCTTAAACGGCCAACAGATACACCAAAGCCATTTTCATAGTTGACATCTAATGTGACCTGTGGACGGTTATCTTCTTCAAGATACTGAATGAACTGTTTTGGGGCATTTGGTAACTGCAATCTCTGTGGTTCACCTGAGAATGAAGTCATGGCATCAATTAATTGTTGCTTTGTAGGATTCTTTCTGAATTTGACAAAGACAGCAGCAGTATGACCATAAAGAACAGGAACACGAATACATTGTGAAGTAATAGTGATTGTATCTTCACCTAAAGGTACAATGGCTTTCTTTTCATCATCAACATGGCCCCATACACGTAATGGTTCTCTTTCACTCTTTTCTTCTTCGCCACCAATGAAAGGAATAATATTGCCAACCATTTCTGGCCATTCCTTAAAGTTTTTACCAGCCCCTGAAATAGCCTGATAAGTTGTAACAACAACTTCATAAGGTTCAAATTCTTTCCAGGCTGTTAAGACTGGTGTATAAGACTGAATTGAACAGTTTGGTTTAACGGCAATAAAACCACGCTTAGTGCCTAATCTTTCTTTTTGGTATTTGATAACATCGGTTGCTTCTGGATTGATTTCAGGGATGATCATTGGGACATCAGGTGTCCAGCGATGCGCTGAGTTATTAGAAACAACAGGTGTTTCTGTCTTGGCATAGGCTTCTTCAATTGCTTTAATTTCATCCTTACTCATATCAACAGCTGAGAAGACAAAATCAACATGACTTGCGACTTCTTCAACTTCATTAACGTTATGAACAACAAGATTCTTGACGCTTTCGGGAATAGGTGTGTCCATCTTCCAACGGCTGCCAACTGCTTCTTCATATGTCTTGCCTGCAGAACGTGGTGATGCAGCAACTGTAGTTACTTCAAACCATGGATGATTCTCCAGTAAAGCTATAAAACGCTGGCCAACCATACCAGTTGCACCAAGAATACCAACTCTTAATTTATCACTCATGAAATTATTCCTCCTCATTATTTTCTATGAATGCTTCATGTAATAATACTTGTGCATCATTGACATCATTGCGGTCAATATAACAGCTGATATTGATTTCTGAACAGCTTGCCATTTCCACATGAATGCCATTGCTTTCTAATGTATTATAGACTTTTTCAAACATACCTTGACGATTGCGGATGCCTATTCCTACGACGGCTACTTTCCCAATATTGCCACGCACAATCGTTCGCTTAGGCTGTAATTCTTGTTTCATACTGTTTATCACTTCTAAAACAGTATCAATATCTTCTTGCTGGGTAATAATGGAGATATCCATATGTCCTCCACCTGTCAGTGCTTGATTATAGACATTGACATTAACACCGGCTTCACTGATTTTCTTAAACAAATTTCCCGCAACATTATTTTTAATTTCCACACCCACTAAAGTAAATCGTGCTTCATTCTGAGTGCCTGTAATGCCGCTAATTGCGAATTTATTGACATCTTTCATATCTTCTTCTCCTACCACATAAGTCCCTCTGCCAGGACGAAATGATGAACAACAATGAATCTTAATGCCCGTCTTTGCCGCGAGCACGACACAACGATGATTAAGTACTTTCGCACCATTGTTGGAAAGTTCAAGCATTTCTTCATAGCTCACCATATCTAGGCGCATAGCTCTTGGTACAATACGTGGATCAGCCGTATAGATGCCATCGACATCACTGTAGATTTCGACTTCACTTGCACCAATGGCGGCTCCTATCGCTACAGCTGATAAATCAGAACCACCACGACCAAGCGTCGTAATGACATGATCTTTGTTGTGGCCTTGGAAGCCAGGAGCAATGACAATATCAGCCTCTTCAAGCTTCTTCAAGATGGCTTCACCCTCAGCTGCTTCAATTGAAGCACATGTGAAAGAGTCATCAGTCATAATACCTAATTCTTCATTTGAAACAGAAGCAACACGGTACCCTAGTGAAGCAAGTTCACTTTTAATTACGAGCGTTGCTAAGGTTTCACCGATACTTGAAAGACGGTCAATTTCTTCGTCATTCAAGTATTTTTTTCTAACAACTGATAAAAGAGTATCAGTTGCATAAGGGTCATCATAGCGACCCATGGCACTTACGACAACAACAGCCTTGTTTTTTGCATTAACCACATCAATGATATTGTCATACATCATTGAACGTGTTTCTCTGTTACGTGTTGAAGTCCCACCATATTTTTGAACAATAATACGCATATCCTATCTCACTTTAAACAAATGATATTCCTGATCTCCTAGTTTGTTTAATAGTTCGTCTTTTTCATAGGCTCTTGTGATATAGATATGATCATTACCAAGAGTAAGATATTGATCATAATCAACATCAATAGGCTTATTTGTACGGATATAATAACTACTATAAGTAATAGGATAGATTTCATCTGTATGTTCATAATGATATGTCCATTTCTTATCATCATGACATTTGATAATATCACTTACAACCGCACTAGCCGTAACATAGCGGCCTGCACCCTTGCCATAGAATAAGACGTTTTCTAGGTAATCTGAGGTAATCTCCACTACATTATATGCCTCCATGACATTTCCGACAATATCATTTATAGGGACGAGGGTAGGAGCGACATCTAGGCCATAGCCATGTTCGAGCTTTTTTGCCTGGGCAATAAGCTTAATACGATAACCAAGCTTCTTGGCATAGTCCATATCTTTCTTTGTGACATTACGAATACCTTCAAGCTGAATTTTGTCAAAGTCAAAGAAGATATGGAAGGCATTCATGGCAAGCAGCTTAATCTTATGGGCAGCATCATAGCCATCTAAGTCAAGTGAAGCATCGGCTTCCACAAAGCCCTGATCATCAGCAATTGTGAGAGCTTCATTAAAATCAAGATTTTCTTTTTCCATTAATGTCAGAATAAAGTTAGTGGTACCATTCAGAATCCCTTCAATCTTATAGATGTTATTTGCGATTAAAGATTCTTTAGCTGGAACAACAACAGGAATACCACCACCAACAGCTGCTTCATAGTATAAATTGACATTGTTTTCTGTTGCACATTTGAAGAGCTCTTCACCATCATGGGCTAATAGAGCTTTATTAGCAGTAACAACATGTTTACCTTTCTTCAAGGCTTCAAGAATAATCTTTTTAGCTATCGTGACCCCACCAATGAGTTCAACAACAACATCAACTTCTTCATCATTAATGATATCATTGAAATCTCTGGTATAAATAATGCCCTCAGGCAAATCAACATCTTCAAGAGAACAGCCATATTTCACTTTTACTTCTTCACCAATCTCTTTTTCAAGACGTGCTTTTTCTTTGACAAGAATATCAACAGTACCAAAGCCAACAGTACCAAGGCCCACAACGCCAATAATCATAAGTTATCCTCCTTTAATACAAAAAGAAGCCAGTTTTCACATTGCCTTTTTTCATCAATTGCTTAAACTCGCTTCTCCCTTCTTTCAATATTTTTATCACCTTAACAAACATACTCTTAAAAGTCAATTTTTAACACATATATTTATGAATAAATAAAATGTGAATATATTAATTTAGAAAATAGCTATTTTTATAAGAGATACTTTAGAGATTCTCCGACACTTCCAACGATGTAATCAGCTTCCTTCTTTAAATCGTCTGGCCCATAGTCAAAAGTAAAGCTAACCCCACCTGCTTGAAGCAAGCTAATGTCATTGAAGCTATCACCAATCGCCCCAACTTTATGATGAGGGGTATTAAAATAATCTTCAATAAACTTTAACCCTGCACCCTTAGAGCAACCGTTCGCACAAATATCTACATGTTCATTATTCTGGAAAGCACTCATATGATCAAAGTATTGTTCATTAATCATATCAGTACATGCCTTTGCCTCTGCTAGCTGTCCTTTAGGAAAATGAAAACTCATTCCCATAATAAAGTCATCATCTATACTATCGAATGATTTTAAGACGCGTTGGTGGGGATGAAGGATCTTCGGAATCTTCTTATAATAATAAAATAACATCTTTTCATTATGAATAATCGATACATCCACATGTACTTTACTAATCAGTTCACGCGCTAAATCAAGGGGGATTTTCTTCATCATCAGCACATCTCTATTCTGATCATAAATCGCTCCACCACTATTACAAATATAGAAATCATATTTGATTTTACCCAGTGTTGGTGCCACAATCCCAAGTAATGGTCTACCCGTACAGACACCAAACTTACCACCAGCTTCTTGGAAGGCTTTTATGGCTTTAAGGTCATCTTTTTTAAAATGCCCTCTAAAATATAATGTATTATCAAAATCACTTGCAAGAATCACAACATTACCTCCATCACTATTATAGAATATCATAAATTCTCTATTATGAAAGTGGACGAACAAGAGAAAAAACAATAAAATATGAGAAGAAGGGAGGATAACGAGATGCTGAGTCAGGCTATTTTAGAGAAGTTGCTGGCATTTAGTGATGAAGAGATTGATGCCCTTAATGGTAAGGTGAATATTGATCGCAGTATTTACCTTGACGATGAAGAAACGATTGATGCAAGAAAGATTCTTGATGAAGGTGCCCTTATTGGTGTCAGAAAGCATACTCGCTTTATGTCCTATCCCGCTCATAAACATAATTATATTGAGCTGATGTATGTCTATAGTGGTACGATGACAACGACAATTGATGATCATGATATTCACTTAAAGACCGGTCAGTTGCTTCTTGTCAATCAAGCGATTGAACATTCCATTGCTCCTAGTGGGGAGAATGATATTATCTTTAACTTTATCATTAAGCAGGAAATGCTTTCCTTCTTATCAAGTGTAATGGGCAGTGAATATAAGCTTAATGATTTTATCTTTCATTCACTTTATTCATCGGAGAATATCGGGGAATATCTGATCTTTGACTTAGAGAAGAATGACTTGGTCACCTCCTATGTTGAGGCTATTATTACCCATCTCTATGAACCAACCCTCAACAACAAGATTGAATTAAAGCTATTAATGGGACTCTTGATGAGTGAACTGATGAATCATCCTGAAGCCATACAGTCCTATACAAAGAGTACTTATGATAAGGTCTTAATGAGCACAATCTATAAATACATCACTCTTAATTACAACAATGCCTCACTTAGTGAGCTTGGTGAAATGGTCCATATGAAAGACTATCAGCTCTCTAAATTCATTAAGAAAATGACGGGGACAACCTTCATTCAATTACTCAAAGATATGCGTTTTAAGAAAGCTACTGAACTCATGGAATATTCATCTTATTCCATTGAGAGAATTATTAATGAAGTAGGTTATGAAAATGAATCCTATTTCTATAAGACCTTCAAGAAGCAATATCATATGACACCAATGGCCTATAAGAAAAAGCAGGAGGGCAAGCATGAATCACTATAAAGTCGCTGTATTTGATCTAGATGGCACACTTTTCAACAATCAGAGTCAAGTCTCTCAACAGAATCTAAAAGCTTTAAAGTCTCTTAAAGAGACGGGCATGCTTTTGGGCATTGCGAGTGGGCGTGATTATGCCCATATTGCCACACACTATCAAGATCTTGCGAATCTGATGGATTTTATCGTTGAGGAAAACGGCACACATTTCATAGATTTACATACAAACAAAGAAACATTGATAAGTAAACCAGTTGATAGCCAACAGTTCGCCAACTTCTATCAGAAACTAAGCGTAGTGACAACCGCTGCCTTCTTCAATGAAAAAGGCAAACCTTATGGTGTTGGTGATCGTGATGTTCTTGATTTCTTCATGGCTCAAGCGAACGCAAATGAAGTTCATATGATTTCAACACAGGATTTAGAACAACATACCTTTCATAAGATTGTTGTGGCACATTATTTAGCAGACAGTGCACAATTAGATCAGCTTGTATCAAAATATCTGCCTCATAACCTTTCTGCAACCAAGTCTGTCAATTTCCTATTTGAAATACAGGATGCTGATACATCAAAAAGCAGTGGCATTCAATCCTATCTTGATACGCAAGGGATCAAGATGAGTGAGGTTGTAGCTTTTGGTGATGGGGATAATGATTTATCGATGATTCAGGATGCAGGTTTAGGTGTTGCGATGAAGAATGCCATGAATGATGTAAAAAAGGTGGCAAATATGATAACAGAAGACGATGCCAATAGAAATGGTGTGGCAAAATTTATCGAAAAGTATTTTTTTCATGCATGATTTTCATGCATTTTTTCTTTTTTTCAAAAAAACGCGATGAAATCGTGATAAAATAGCTATAGAAAGCTCTTATGTAGTGAACTATATTTAGGATAAATAGAAACTATACTTTTTTGGTATAATCTAAAAAGTGGCGTTATATAAGGCTTTTTTGGCTCTTCAAGAACTTGAATTTTGATTTTGTGAAGAGTAACATATATTCGATATTGATAGGAGTGATAACATGGATAAACTGATACAAGATATCATTAATTTTGACCATGAATGTGCAGCATCAGTAGAAGATGCCAAACATCAGCGTGCTCTTAGTTCTACGAACATGAACGCACGTAAAAAAGAGGTCTATGATCAATTCGTTAATGAATATCAGAAGACTCTCGATGAAAAGAAGAAAGAATTAAAAGCTTCTATTGAAGCAACGAAGAAAGAGAATGATGAACACTATATGCAGCAGTTAAGTTCACTTTCTTCCTATTTTGAAGCCCATAAAGATGAATGGATTGCCAAAATGGTTGCCGCTTGTAAGGAGTAAAAATGGCATTTGCTTCTAATGCGATTCTTGCGAAAGCAAGATCGATGTATGGAGGACATCTCACTTCATCAGATTATGAGGCTTTATTATCTTTAAAGTCTGTTAGTGAAGTTGTGAATTATCTCAAAAACAATACTGCCTATAGCAGTGTGTTTGGAGATATTCGTGAAAATGATGTCCATCGTGGACAGCTTGAAGCACTCTTGAGTGAAGAAACATTCATGCGTATTTCAAGACTGGCACGCTATGGTGTAGGTAAAGAAAGAGATTTCTATATGTTGAATATTATGGGGCGTGAGATCAATATTCTTCTCCATGTCCTCAGACTCATCAACGCTGATCGTTTAGAGGATCTCAAAGTCATCCTACCATCCTACTTGAAAGGTTATACGACATTTGATATCAATGGGCTATTAAATGTGCATAACATTGATGACCTGATGAAATTAATCGAAAAGACAGATTATGCCAAGGTCATTTCATCTTGCTTGCCTGAAAGAGGTAAGAGAATCAACGTAAACAAGATTGAACTAGAATTAAAGCGAGCATACTATGATCACTATGAAGAAACTGTAAAGTCGTTATATAAAGGGAAAACACAGCAGGAACTTCTCAAGATGCTTGATACAAGTGTTGAATTAGACAATATCACAAAGATCTATCGTTTAAAGAAATACTTCAATGCATCACCTGTCGACATTACAGAACTCTTGCTTTTGGATCATACAAGAATCTCTAAGCGCATGATGAAAGAACTCATCAATGCCAAAGATGCTGATGATATGCTTGCGAAATTATCAACATCAGCCTATAAGATTGATGTTGGTGATCATGATTATGTTTATATTGAATACTATACACAGCGTATTGAATATAACCTTGCTAAGAAATATATGATGTTTTCAACAAGTGCACCACTTGTCTTCATGACTTATGTTATTGTGCATAATCTTGAAATTGAAAATCTCAAACATATTGTTGAAGGGGTTAGATATAATCAAGATGCAGATAGTATTCGCAAACTAATCATTCAATAAAAGGGAGGGAATATTGAAGCATGGCTATTGCAAAACTGAAATTACTTGAAATCGAATTCCCTGTCGAAAATGTTGATGTTATATTGGATAAGCTTGTTGATTCAACAACATTTCATCCAGAGCTTGCCAGCAAGTTTGCTGATGGCGTAAGAGACATCACTGTGATGAATGTCGATAACCCATATGGGGATATCGCCCATCGTATTGAAGATGCCTGTAAGAACCATCATCTTGAACTTGATGAAGCGCGTACAGAAGAAATCGATGTTGAAAAAGAAGTGCAATTTCTCAATGATTTTGTGAAGAAGTTTGATGACTTCGATGAAACAAAACGTCAGCTTTTAGAAATGATGGATGAGAATGCGGCTGTTAAGAAAGAAATCAGTCACATGGTGAATTCCGGCATTAACTTCGACTATTTGTTCGATTCCCACTATCTACAAATTAGAATTGGCCACATGCCAAGTTCTTCGCTGACAAAGCTTGAATATTATGAAAATCAGGAATTCCTTTATAAGGTCTTTGAAGAAGATACTCAAGAATGTTATATCATGTATATTACAACCCGTAATAAGGCACCTGAAATTGATAATATTTTCTCGACATTATTCTTCAAACGTGTGCGTATTCCAGAATTCGTCCATGGCTCAGTTGAAGATGCAATTGTGAAACTGGATGAAGAAACCAATACAGCAACAGCCTATCTTGAAGAATTAAAAGCAAGAAGAGCGAACTTTATTGAAGAAAACAAAGCCCATCTTTCAAAGCTTTACGCATCAGCACGCGAACTCAACCGTATTACCGAAGCGAAGAAATATGTGGTGATCTTTGGTAAGAGTGCTGCTATTTATGGCTTTGCGACTGTCAAAGATGCCAATGTGATTAAAGAAGAATATGAAAAGATGGACCGTGTGCGTGTTGATTTAACACCACCAATGAGTGATTATCGACTCAAACCACCTACAAAGCTTGTCAACCACTGGTTTGCGAAACCGTTTGGTATGTTCGTAGAAATGTATGGTGTACCTAATTATACGGATATGGATCCGACGAACTTCGTGGCTTTAACTTATTGTATTCTTTTTGGCATCATGTTTGGTGATGTTGGCCAAGGGGCAATGTTGATTCTCTTTGGTTATTTGATGAGTAAGTTCAAAGGCTTCAAGCTTGGTGAAGTTGGGGTAAGAATTGGGATCTTCTCCATTATTATGGGGATTATCTTTGGTTCAGTCTTTGGTAGTGAAACCTTGATTAAACCATTCTTCGTCCCACTTAAAGCTTCCAATACTATGACACTACTGGGAACAGCAGTTGCGATTGGGGCTGTCCTCATCATAATTACGATTAGCTTTAATACTTATATGAATGGCAAGAAGAAGAATTGGGGCGAATTCCTTTTCTCACAAAATGGTCTCGCTGGTTTGGTATTCTATTTAGCAGTGATTGCCTTAATTATTAATATGATTGCTGGTTTACATTTACCATTAGGTCGTCCATTTGTGGTCTTCTTCATTGTTGTACCAATATTATTGATGTTCTTAAAAGAACCACTGACAAGAAAGATTGGTGGTTATCCAATGTTCCCAGATGGATTTGGGGCATTCTTTACAGAAGGATTCTTTGAACTCTTTGATGTCCTTCTTACATTTATTACCAATACAGTATCTTATCTTCGTGTGGGTGGCTTCGTATTGTCCCATGCGGGCATGATGCTAGTTGTTTATACATTAGCCGGAATGGTGGGTGGCTTTGGCTACTGGATTGTTCTTGTGCTAGGCAATATCTTTGTCATGGTGCTTGAAGGTATGATCGTTGGTATTCAGGTTCTACGATTAGAATTCTATGAAATGTTCTCACGTTACTATGAAGGTGGCGGAAGACCATTTGAAAGTATGAAAGAGGCTTTAGATAAAGCCAAATAAAAAGGAAAAAGAGGAGAGAAAAACATGTTAACATTTATTTTACCTGCAATCGTTGTTGTTGCATTATCATTACCATTAATCAAGGTGTTCAAAGGAGAAGCAAGTGTCAATAGTGCGAAGAAGAGACTTGACTTACATATCTCAGGTGTTGTTGGTGCTGCTGCTTTAGTATTATTCTTAGGTGTTGCGAATGCACCAGTATTCGCTGCTGGTTCAGCTATCACTGGTACAATTGCTCAGGGTCTTGGTTTCTTAGCTGCTGCTTTAGCTACTGGTATGTCAGCTCTTGGTGCTGGTATTGCCGTTGCTGCTGCTGCCCCTGCTGCTATTGGTGCATTCTCTGAAAATGCTGAAAACTTCGGTCGTTCATTAATCTTCGTTGCCTTAGGTGAAGGTGTTGCCATCTATGGTCTATTAATTTCTATCTTGATTATCAACCAGTTATAAGAGGGGATTAAATTGAAGTTCTATTTAATCAGTGATAACATCGATACCTTAACAGGTATGCGATTGGTTGGTATCGAAGGGCAGGTTGTCCATACGAGACATGATTTCCTGAATTTATTAAAAGAGAAAATGCAGGAAAAAGATATCGCAATCATTCTTGTTACGACCAAACTGATTGAATTGGCACCCGATGTTATCTCTGAAATCAAATTGAAACAGCCTAAACCGCTTATTACAGAAATCCCTGACCGTCATGGTGAAAGCAAGATTGGTGAAGCTATTGATGGTTATGTATCTGAAGCGATTGGTGTAAAACTATAGGAGATGTGAAATGCAAGATATAGAAAGAATCTTCGCTGACATGAAGAAGGAAATTGCTGAAGAATCAAAAGAAGAAGTCAATGCCATCTTAGCAGATGTCAAGAAGTCTGAAGATGATGCTTTGGTCACAATGCAGCAAGAAGCTAAGAAGAATGCTGATTTACGTTTAAAACAGGAACTTGAAGAAATGCATTCTGAAGCAGCTACAGAAATTTCTCAGGTTAATAGCGAAAGAATGAAAAAACTGATTGAAAAGCGTGATGAATATGTCAATACAATCTTTAAGACTGTAGAAGATCAATTACATGCTTTTGTTGAATCAGATGAATATGTTACTTATTTAGAAAAGAAAGCTAAGCAGGCAAGTGAGGCACAGTTTGAAGAAGCTGTGATGTATGTCCGCGATGCTGATCTCAAATTAGCTGATCAATTAGTAAAAGCTTATGGCAAGCAGATTGAAGTGAAAGCATCAGATCGTATTCAATTAGGTGGTTTGATTGTTGAAGACAAGCTTTCTGCTTTAGTTGTCAATGAAACATTGGATGAAGCTTTAAAAGCTCAGCATGAATGGTTTAATAAAAATTCTGGACTTGTCATTAAGTAGAAGGGGGTAACGAATGAATAATCAAGATGTCATCTATTCAATTAACGGACCCGTTGTCAAGGTTAGAAATACAAAATCATTTTCAATGATGGAAATGGTTTATGTTGGTAAGAAGAAGCTGATGGGGGAAGTTATTTCTGTCAGCCGTGATGAAACAACAATCCAGGTCTATGAAGAGACAAGTATGCTTCAGCCTGGAGAACCTGTGGAAGGAACGGGTGAACCTATTTCCTTAACATTGGGTCCTGGTATCTTAAAGAATATCTATGATGGTATTGAAAGACCATTACAGGCTATTCGTGAAAGCAGTGGGGCTTTTATTCCTACTGGTAGTGCTGTTGATCCATTGGATGTTAAGAAGTTATGGGATGTGACTTTAACAGTTAAGCCCGGTGATCATCTTGTTGGTGGGGATGTCTATGCGACTGTTCCTGAAACAGGATTGATTACGCATAAGTTAATGGTACCTCCTTATATGAAAGGTACTGTTAAATCAGTTAAAGAAAATGGCATGTATCGTATTCATGATACAGTTGTTGTTCTTGAAACTGAAGATGGTGATAAAGAATTAACACTTTGTCAAAAATGGCCAATTAAGACAAGTCGTCCTGTCAATAAGAGACTACCAATCTCAATGCCTCTTGTAACAGGTCAGCGTGTTCTTGATACACTCTTCCCAATTGCCAAGGGTGGTGCAGCAGCCATCCCAGGTGGATTTGGTACTGGTAAGACAATGACACAGCACCAGATTGCCAAATGGTGTGATGCCGATATCATTGTTTATATTGGTTGTGGTGAACGTGGAAATGAAATGACTCAGGTTCTTGAAGAATTCCAGGAACTGATTGACCCTAAGAGTGGTCATCCATTAGTAGACCGTACTGTTCTTATTGCGAATACATCCAATATGCCAGTTGCAGCCCGTGAAGCATCTATTTATACAGGTGTAACACTTGCGGAATATTACCGTGATATGGGTTATCATGTTGCCATCATGGCTGACTCGACTTCACGTTGGGCTGAAGCGCTTCGTGAAATCTCTGGTCGTCTAGAAGAAATGCCTGCTGAAGAAGGTTTCCCAGCTTACTTACCATCACGTCTAGCGCAGTTCTATGAACGTGCAGGTTATGTGGAAAATCTCAATGGTACAAATGGTTCCGTTACAATTATCGGTGCCGTTTCACCACAGGGCGGCGACTTCTCCGAACCAGTTACTCAGAATACAAAGCGTTTCGTACGTACATTCTGGGCTCTAGATAAGGCTCTTGCTTATGCGCGTCACTATTTTGCCATCAACTGGACACAGAGCTATTCAGAATATATCCCTGATGTCGAAAGATGGTATGCCAAGAATGTCGATCCTGAGTTCATGCGTGATCGTCAGGAACTCCAAAGAATTCTTGCTGAAGAAGCAAGATTGATGGAAATCGTCCAGTTAATGGGTTCTGATGTCTTACCAGATGATCAGAAGCTGATGATTGAAATTGCGAGAGTTGTTCGTGTTGGTTACCTTCAGCAGAATGCCTTCCATAAGGATGATACATTCGTACCTCTTGAAAAACAGTTCAAGATGATGGAAGTTATTCTTTACCTCTATAAGAAGGCTAAGGAAGTTGTTGATGAAGGCAAGCCAATTCGTGAAGTTGTTGAAACAGGTATCTTTGATGAAGTCACAAAGATGAAATATGATGTGCCAAATGATAATTTAGCACTCTTTGATAATTACTATACAAAGATCGACAAGATCTGTGCATCCATTGAATAGGAGGAATAATATGGCTTTACAGTATATCGGATTAGATGATATTAATGGCTCATTAGTCGTATTGGATCATGTCAAAGATGCACATTACGATGAAATGGTCGAACTACAGTTAGAAAATGGTACGACAAGATCTGGACGTATCGTTCAAGTTGAAGGGGAAAGAGTTGTTATTCAGGTCTTTGAAGGGACAAATGCCCTTTCACTTAAGAATACAAGAACGAGACTTTTAGGTCATCCAATGGAATTACCAGTCTCAATGGAAATGCTTGGAAGAGTATTCTCTGGGGCCGGTAAGCCAATTGATGGCATGGGTGAAATCTATGCCGAAGAAAGCAAGGACATCAATGGTCAGCCATTGAATCCAGTTGCCCGTGTTTATCCAAGAAACTACATTAATACAGGTATTTCTTCAATTGATGCCTTAATGACATTGATTCGTGGGCAGAAATTACCAATCTTCTCAGGCTCAGGTTTACCTCATAACCAGTTAGCTGTTCAGATTGTCAAACAAGCCCAGATTACCGATAAGAACCAGGGCTTTGCGGTTGTTTTTGCGGCAATGGGTGTCACAAATGACGTTGCCAACTACTTCAGAAAATCATTTGAAGAAGCTGGTATCATGGATCATGTTGTCATGTTCTTAAACTTGGCTAATGATCCAATTATCGAACGTATCTTAACACCTCGTTGTGCTTTGACAGCAGCAGAATATCTTGCTTTTGAAAAGAATTATCATGTTCTTGTTATTTATACGGATGTGACTTCTTATTGTGAAGCTATTCGTGAATTCTCATCTTCTAAAGGTGAAATCCCTTCACGTAAAGGTTACCCAGGTTACCTCTACTCTGACTTAGCTTCACTTTATGAAAGAGCTGGTATTTCAGCTGATGCCAAGGGCTCAGTAACTCAGATTCCAATTTTGACAATGCCTAATAATGATATTACCCACCCAGTACCTGACTTAACAGGATATATTACTGAGGGTCAGATTTCATTATCACCAGAACTTAACCAGAAGGGTATTTTCCCACCTGTTGATGTTCTTCCATCTCTTTCTCGTTTGATGAAGGATGGTATTGGTGAAGGTTATACAAGAAAAGACCACCAGGATGTTGCCAACCAGTTATTTGCGGCTTATGCCCATGTCCAGGAAGTCCGTTCGCTTACTTCCGTTATTGGTGAAGATGAATTAAGTGCAACAGATAAGAAGTTCATGGAATTTGGTCGTTTATTCGAAGAATATTTCCTTAATCAGGGATTTGAAGCCAATCGTAGTATTGAAGAAACATTGGATCTAGGCTGGAATCTACTTTCCGTACTTCCAAGAAATGCCTTAGACCGTGTTGATGACAAGGTTCTTGATCAGTTCTATGATCATGATAAGGCTGTTCGCAGCTTTAATCTTCAAGAAGATGGTGTCATCAAAGAACTACAGGAAGCAGTTAAATAATGGCACAGAATGTAACACCTACAAAATCCAACTTAATGGCAACCCAGAAATCTCTGGCTCTTGCCAAGATGGGTTATAATCTTCTTGATAAGAAGAGAAATGTTTTGATTAAGGAAATGATGGGATTACTAGATGATGTGAAACTGATCCGTGATCAGATTACGGATAAATATAATCTTGCCTATCATGCTCTTCAGGAAGCCAATATTTCACTCGGTATTATTTCGGATATTGTTGAAGATGTACCAGTGGATTATGGCATTCATGTCAAATATCGTTCGGTTATGGGTGTGGAATTACCTCGTATTGATTATGAGGAAAGTAAATTAAATTTAGACTATGGATTTGAGCAGGCCAACTCTAAAGTAGACTATGCTTATAAATGTTTTAGCGATGTCAAAGAATTAACTGTCAAGCTAGCAGAAATTGAAAACTCAGTTTACCGTCTAGCCAATGCTATTCGTCAGACATCGACAAGATCTAATGCCTTAAAGAATATTTCCATTCCACAATTCGAAAAGACCGTTAAGATGATTTCTGAATCGCTTGAAGAAAAGGAAAGAGAAAGTTTCTCAGTACAAAAAGTCATCAAATCACAGAAGGAAAGAGCACAATAGCTCTTTCTTTTTTTTATACTGACTTAGATATTCATAATGTTTGTGCTAGAATAGCCTGGGAAGACATTATAAATATCAAAGAATATATTTATCGCTGGATTTTCGTATTGCTTGGTTTTATTGGGTTAGTGGCTTTATTTCCCAGTGATTTTTATCATTTACGCTATTATACCTATTTACCCAATTTCGTTGTGATGGGTTTTTATGCTTATCTTGTCCTAAAGAATAAGCCCCTTACAAATCGTGAACTACGCATTAAAACAGGTGTGATAATTGCCATCACATTAACTTTTGTGATCTACAATCTCTTATTACTGCCCCAACAAACAACCCATCAGATCTTTCAAATAAGAAATCTGGTCATGCATGAAATCATTCCTTTAATGGTGATTTTTGATTGGCTGATATTTGATGATAAGACGTACTATCGTCAACGTGATCCACTGATTTGGGCTATCTTTCCCATGGTCTATTGTATACTCAGCGTGTTTGCAGAATTGAGTCAATGGCTATTCCTCACGAAAAAGCGTCACCATTTCCTTATTTCTTCTTAAATGTGAGTCAAAATGGCTGGTTGAGTCTTTTGACTCACGTTGGGATTATTACCATATGTTATGTGGGACTGGGGTATATTATGCGCTTTGTCAAGATGAAATAAGAATCAGCCTTAGTGCTGATTTTTTTGGTTGGGGAGAGAAGAGAGAACTTGTCTATAGGCACAAAGAAATGTACAATACACATAAGGTGATAGAATGGAAATTTATTATGAAGACCATGGCAAAGGCTTTCCTATTCTGCTTTTACATGGCAATCAAGAAAATCGAAAAATCTATGATCGACTGATTGGTGATCTAGAAAATCAATATCGTCTTATTGCGATTGATACAAGATATCATGGTAAATCGATCAAGAGTGGAGAAGTGAGCTTGAATCAGTTTGCCTTGGACGTGAAAAATGTAGCGGATGAATTACATTTAAAAGCTTATGATGTAATTGGTTTTAGTGATGGGGCTAATATAGCCTTAACACTTGCTGGCATGGATGAACGCATGAAGAGTATGATCTTGCTTTCACCCAATAGTACACCAAAAGGTATTAAGGCTATTTATCGTATTGGAATGATTTCTCAGCTCATTCTTTTACCTATTTTTATGATTTATAATAAGAAGGCTAGACGCATGTTTAAGCTGACTCAGTTCATGTTGAAAGAACCACATTTTGACTATGATTATTTACATAGCTTAAAGATACCTGCTTTACTTATGTCAGGCGAAAATGACATGATTAAAGCAAGTGATATCCGTTTTATTGGGGAAAGTCTGCCTTATTGTGTCAGTCATGTGATGGAGAATTCTTCACATTTTCTACTCGAAGATGCTTATAACAATGTATTAAAAGAAATCAGGGGGTTCCTATATGCAAGTCATCAAAACTAATCATCCCGTTGTTCAAGTCAAAGATGTCATCTTAGGTGAAGGGATGCCAAAAATCTGTTTACCTGTCGTGGGGAAAACAGAAGAAGAAATCCTACAAACAGTAGAACACTACGAAAGTCTTTCAAACTGGGATATACTCGAAGTGCGCTTGGATTATTATGAAGGGCTTGCCTTTGGGGATTCTGTAGAATTGTTAGGAAAAATCAGACATGAGACAACACGTCCAATTCTTGCCACAATTCGCACTCGACAAGAAGGGGGAGAAGTGGATCTTGATGATGATCATTATTCATTAGCCTTAACATCCATTATCACCAGTCATACAGCCGACCTAGTTGATATTGAAGCAAGTCATAGTCATGGAGTAGTCTTGAGTCTTTGTGATTTATGTGAAGAGCATGATGTTGTATCCATTATTTCATCCCATAACTTTGAAGAAACACCAAGCAATGATGATATGCGTGAAATGCTTTCAACAATGCATGTCCTAGGTGGGGATATCTTGAAGCTAGCTGTTATGCCCCATGATCGTATTGATGTGATGCGTCTTATGAAAGTAACGACAGAAATGAGTCAACGTATTAACCGTCCACTGATTACTATGAGCATGGGTGACTTGGGCAAGATATCGCGAATTTCCGGGGAAATAACTGGATCCGTGATGACTTTTGGGACTGCTGGCAAAGCGAGTGCACCAGGACAGATTGCACTTGATGAACTTTATCAGTTCTTGAAGGAGCTTCATTGTGATTGATATGCAGAAGGCTAGAGTCGCCTTTAAAGACTATGTTGGACATTATGATGTGCATGTAGATGAAATTCGTTTGAAGATTGTTCATACCTATGAAGTCATCAAGCTTACTGATTATATTTGTGACAAGCGTCATATAAAAGGTGATGACAAAGCTCTTGGTGAACTGATTGCCTTATTGCATGATATTGGACGCTTTGAACAGTTTGTCCGTTATGGCAGCTATATTGACTATCAGACCATTGATCATGCTCAGCTAGGTAGTGATATACTCTTTAAGGATGGACTTATACGCTCATTTGTAGAAGATGATCAATATGATGATATCATTCGTCATGCCATCGAACAGCACAATAAATTTCAAGTCAGTTCATCCTATGATGATCATACAATGTTTTATATCAAGCTCATCCGTGATACGGATAAGCTTGATAACTTCAGGGTCAAAGAAACAGAAAAAGTAGAAACATTATTGCATGCCCCTCTTGATACCATTCTTCAAGAAGATATTACTGATAAAGTCTATGATGATTTTATGCATCATCATCTTATCTATGGCCCTGATCGTCAGAGTCATATTGATATGTGGGTTTCCCTCGTTGCCTTTATTTATGACTTTAACTTTCCTGAAAGCAAGCAATATGTCTTAGAAAATGATTATATCAATCGTTCATTCAACCGACTTACTCCTGCAAGAGAAGACGTTAGACAGAAATATGAAGCATTAAGACAGGAAGCATTACGTTACATTCATGAATAAAACACGATCAATGAGTTTTCTCGCCATGCTTTCAGCCATGGCGATTGTTTTGAATATGATTGAAAATATGCTTGCTTTGCCTTTAGGTGTTCGTATCGGTATGGCTAATATTATGGCTTTGATTGTTGTGCATATCTATGGTGTGAAGGAAATGCTTTTTGTGAATTTCTTGAGGGTTGTTGTCTCAGGACTTCTTTCTGGGATTATTCTTAGCTATCCCTGGTGGATGAGTGTTGGGGGTGTGACTTTATCAAGTCTCATGTTGATGACGGTTTATAAACATAGTTCCTTCATGTTTACTGGCGTCATGTGTGCTATCGCTCATAGTGTGGGGCAAATTCTTGTTCTCTCATTCTTCTTGACATCATCGGCCTTCATGCCTTATTTAGGCATCATGATTATCATGTCCATCATCACTGGTATTTTGACTGGCAAAGTCAGTGAAATTGCGACAAAGAGACTTAAGCGAGGTATTCATCATGCATCCTGATCTTTCGAAGCTTACAAACAAAGAACGAGAAGCTTATCAATTTCTCAATACCCATCAACAACTCATTAGCTATATGTCACTAAGAGATATCGCAAAACAAACACATATCTCAACCGCGACAATCTTAAGACTAATCACAAAAATGGGTTATAAAAGCTTTCAGGAATACAAATTTTCTTTAAAAGAAGATGAGTCTGTTGATCTTTCATATGATCTGACTGAAATCATCAAAGCCCTAAAGCATCTTGAAGATGATTATTATGAAGAGAAGCTCTATGAGATTGCAGGGCTCTTGAAAGAAACAAATGCGATTATCTTTCATGGCATTGGGGCTTCGGCCTCAATCGCAGCTTATGGGGCAAGAAAGCTAGCAGAAGCTGGGCTCTTTGCCTTTTCATCAAGTGACCCCTTCTTCATCAATGCTTCCATGGTTAAACAAAGAGCAGATATCTTTCTATCAATAAGTGGAAATACAAAAGAAATACTAGATCTAGCAACACTTGTTTCCAAAGATAATGAAAGTGGACAATTTTCCATAGCCATCACAGCTAATTTATCGAGTGATCTGGCTAAGCTATGTGACTGGACTATTGCATATCCACTCACAATCAAACGTGATCAGCAGTTTATCAGTACTTCCCAGCTTGTCACTGTGGCGATTATTGAAAAACTTACTTATCTTATAAAAACATTGTCCTAAGTCTCCAAAGTTATCTTTGAAGACTTTTTTTGACACAATTTTATTGAAAGGAGAGGTATATAAAAAATGCCAACAAAACTATGAAAATATTTATTGTTTTAGTACATTTTTTTCTGCATCCATTTCAACTGTTAAAGCTGTTGAGACTCCTTCTACTAATGAGTCAATGTGTACAATTCCAAGAGAAAGTGGTGATGAAATTTTTATTTCCATGATTGATAATCAATATAATATATCTAGACATGATGAAAATGTTTTTATTCAATATAATGGAGACGGAACGACTTCAATTTCAATTGTTAATTCAGATCTATCTGTGACAATACTTACTTCACAAACCGCAGGAGAGAATGAAAATGCTCAAAGTGGAAAAAGAAGAGGTATGAAAAAAGTTATTTATAAAATTTTGGTATGGTTATATAATGCTTATTCTATTGGTGGAGACATAAAAACAGGTTGTAAAATAATTAAGGGTGTTTCAGGAATTGATGCATGTGGATATGTCTCTAAAGAAGTTATAAAAAGTTTAGTGAAATCAAGAACAAGGAAGAAATTTAATGTTGTTCGCTATGTTGAAAAACTGACTTGTCCTTACCCACCAAATTCGCAGCAGTGTAATGCACCACCATACGCATATTGGCGAACAGAAATAGAGGCTACTTAGTTATGGCAATCCGCATATTTTGGCTATTCAATACTGCCATCTGGAATGTTGTTACAATGACAAGAATTTTGACACAGATGTTTAACTATGATTTTGTGAATATCTTCTTTGCGATATTAGGACCATTTGCTTTAATCTATCAAATAAAGGTATTCTATCAGAAAATGAAGGAATAATGTGTTGTTCGTTCTACATGTTACAAACTGTTACAAAAATGTCATCTTTTTAAAGAAAGTGAAGGCATTTAAGGAAGGGCTGAAGCTCTTCCTTTTTCTTTGTATATAAATATAATGGGATTTGTCGATAAAAAGAAAACGTTTTCAAAGAAAGAAGAAGGAAATTAATTATGGAAAAGATGCAGAACTTTATGGAAAAGTATTTTGTTCCGCTTGCCGGAGCAATTAACTCGCAGCGCCATGTTGCAGCTGTACGTGATGCCTTCACATTGTCATTTCCATTGACAATGGCAGGTTCGATGGTTTTATTAATTAACTATGTATTTCTTGATCCAACTGGATTTATTGCTTCACTCTTACATCTCGATAAGCTCATTCCTAATCTTGCAAGTTATCAGAAAGTATTAGCTTCAGTTATTAATGGTACGACAAATATTCTTGCTTTGATTATTGCATTCTTAGTTGCTTATGAACTAGGTAAGAATATGAAGGGTGATGCAGTATTATGTGGTATTACTTCATTATCTGTTTATTTCATTCTCTATCCTGCTGCTAAGAACTTTGTGGGTAAAGCTGGTACGGGTCTTTCAACAACTTATTTTGGTGCACAGGGGTTATTCGTTGCAATTATCTTTGGCTTGATTACGGCTGAACTCTTAACCCGTTTAGGTCGCAACGACAAATTAAGAATAAAGATGCCAGAAATGGTGCCACCTGCAGTTTCCCAGTCATTCAATTTATTGATTCCAATTATGATTGTTTTAGCTGTAATGGCTATCTTAAACTTTATTTTCTCTAAAGTAACAACTGATGGTATTCAGGTGATTATCTATTCTACAATTCAGGCTCCACTTACTTCTCTTGGTTCATCAATGGGAACAATTATTGTCTTTGTCGTTGTTCAGCAGCTCTTATGGGTACTTGGTATTCACGGTCCTAATACACTTTCAGCTTTACGCTCAGTCATTTGGACAGAACAGGGCAATGCGAACTTAGCTTATGTTGCTCAGCATGGTTCTGCCTGGGGCGCACCTTTCCCAATCAACTGGGGTTCAATCAACGATGCCTTTGGTAATGGTGGTGGATCTGGTGCTACACTCGGTCTTATTATCGCTATCTTTATTGTGGGCAGAAAGAATAAATCACAATATGAAATTGCCAAGATGTCATTTGTGCCTGGACTATTTAACATCAATGAACCTATTATCTTTGGTTTACCAATTGTTATGAATCCAATGTATTTGATTCCATTTATTCTTGCCCCTGTTGTATGTGATTTGATTGGTTATTTCTTTGTTGTGACAAAGATTATTCCACCCGTTGCTTACTCAGTTGCATGGACAACACCAGAAATATTAACACCATTTCTAGGTTCGGGTGCTACAAGCCTCATGTCATTAATTGTTGGAGTAGTTTGTTTAGCAGTCTCAACACTGATTTATTTACCATTCGTCATGGCTAGCACAAGAGCAGCCATCAAGCAGGAGGTAGAAAATGCGTAAAGACTTTCTATGGGGCGGGGCGGTTGCAGCCCATCAGGTAGAAGGCGCCTGGGATGTTGGAGGAAAGGGACCTAATGTCTCTGATATGATGACGGCTGGTAATGTGAATACTAAGCGCATAATTACGGAAACGATTTTACCTGATGCCTACTATCCCAACCATGAAGCCATTGATTTCTATCATCACTACAAGGAAGATATTGCTTTATTTAAAGAGATGGGCTTTAAGTGCTTCCGCACTTCCATCTCATGGGCGAGAATCTTCCCCCATGGGGATGAAGAAGAACCTAATGAAGAAGGCTTGAAATTCTATGATGATTTATTCGATGAACTGCTTGCCAACGATATTAAGCCTATTATTACTTTATCCCACTTTGAAATGCCTTATGGCATTGTCAAAGATTATGGCGGATGGCGTAATCGTCAATTCATTACCTTCTTTACACGTTTTGCGAAAGTCTGCTTTGAAAGATATCATACAAAAGTCAAGTACTGGATGACCTTCAACGAGATTAATAATCAGGCTAACTATAAATCGGAAGGCTCTGTCTTTACAAATTCAGGCATTATCTTTCGAGAAGATGAAGACAAGGAAGAAGTCGTTTATCAGGCATCTCATTATGAACTTGTTGCTTCAGCAATTGCTGTAAAGATTGCTCATGAGATTGATCCAAGCTTACAAGTGGGCTGTATGATGGCGATGACACCCATCTATCCTTATTCTTGCAATCCTGATGATATGTTGAAGGCAGTTGGCGCTAATCACAAACGCTTCTGGTATCTTGATGTCCAGACAAGAGGTTATTATCCTGGCTATATGAAGACATTCTTTAAACGCAAGAATTTCAGGCTTGATATGACTGAAGAAGATTTGGCAGCACTTAAAGAAGGATGTGTGGATTATATTGGCTTTAGTTACTATATGTCTTTTGTGACTAAGGGTGATGGTGATGAATATCTTGATTATGATGAATCACGTGATTTATGCAAGAACCCTTATCTTCAGGCAACGAAATGGGGCTGGCCAATTGATCCAAAGGGATTAAGATATACATTGAATTATTTATATGATCGTTATCAGTTACCAATGTTTATTGTTGAAAATGGCTTTGGAGCTAATGATGTCCTTGAAAATAACACTGTTCATGATAATGATCGCATTGATTATTTAAGTGCTCATATTCAGGAAATGAAGAAAGCCTGCGATATCGATGGTGTCGACCTTATTGGCTATACTGTCTGGGGCTGCATTGACTGCGTAAGTTTCTCAACGGGAGAAATGAAGAAAAGATATGGCATGATTTATGTTGATAAAAATAATGATGGCAGTGGCAGCTTGAAGCGCTATAAGAAGGACTCGTTCTACTGGTATCAGAAAGTCATTAAGACAAATGGTGAAGAAGTCTAGATAAGGAGTATACAATGAAGACAATAAAGAAGATTTTCCATAAACAAGCAAATCATACATCACTCATTAAGCGTCTTATCGCTTATGGTATTGACTGGTATTTAGGATCAGTACTTGCGTCACTTCCTTTGATGGTTACTTATTATATGATGCATGATCATGTCAAAATCATTCCTAATCAAATAACACTCTTTGATTATCCAATGAATATAATTGTAGCTTTGCTTTGTTTTGTTGTGACATTCTTCTATTATGTCTTCATCCCTTATAAATATGATGGGCAGACGCTAGGAAAAAAGCTCTTAAAGCTTAAGATTGTCAATGAAGACTATAGTACATTATCCAAAAAGACATTGCTGCTTCGACAAGTAGTGATGATGATGCTTGTAGAAGGCAGCATCTATGCCTCAACTGCAACTCTTCACCAGCTTTTACAACTCTATTCAGGAGCAGCATTCACAAAGATTTATACTGCTGTTGGACTTGTAATCACCATTCTCTCCATTGTCCTTTTGGTTATCACAAAGTCTCACCAGTCCTTACATGATCTTGTTTGTCATACGCTTGTCGTAGATACGGCATCAACTGAATATCAAAATCAGCTTATTCAATTACAAAAACAGAAAAAACGTATGAAAAAATGTATATCCTGGTAAAATGGACCTAGCAGGTCCTTTTTAGTAAATAGGAGTATTATTCATGGATAATATTAAATACTTAAGTAATTTAGAGTTAGAAATCTATCATTATGTCATAGCCCACAAAGACACGATCACCAAAATGAAGATGAAAGAGTTGTCAGCCATCCTTCATGTCTCTCCGGCAATGATTTCAAGAGTTGCGAAGAAACTTGGATATGCTGGCTTTACGGAGTGGAAGATTGCCTTGAAGATTGACAACAACGAATATATCAAACCCAATGAGTCCAATCTTAACTACATCATGGACTTCTTTCAACGTGTCAATGATGGTGAGTTTGATGAAGATGTGAGAGAAGTAGGAAAGATGGTAGCTCAAGGGGATACTATTTTGTTCTATGGCTTGGGTATTTCTGATGGTATTGCCAAGGCTGGAGCGATGCTCTTTAATCGCCATGGAAAGAATGCTATTCACGTTGAGGATTTTTCAAGTCGCATCGATGTCTTTCATCAAGATGATGTGGCTATTGTGCTGACGGTATCTGGTGAGACACCGGAAATGATACAGGTTCTTACATTGTTGAAAGAGAGACATATCCAGACAGTCGCCATTACGAATCTTGCAACATCATTAGCGGCAAGAAGCAGTGATAAAGCTTTATGTTACTATATGCCTAATATGCGTGATCAACATTTCTTTTCAAATGCAACGCAGGTCCCAGTGATTTATTATTTAGAAGCTATAGCGAATGAGCTTAAACAATATGGAATTGATTAAAAGTGGAGGAAATTTATGAAGAAGTATGTAGTATGTGATATTGGTGGAAGTAGTATCAAGTATGGCTTATTGGATGAAGAACATCATTTTCTTGATAAAGGCAAAATTGATACACCCAAAAGCTTGGGTGAGCTTTATCAAGCATTGACATCTATTTATCAGCACTATGAAGATGTTGCTGGGGTGGCTCTCTCCATGCCTGGGGCGATTGATCCAGAAAGAGGCTATACATATACATCCGGTGCCTTAGGCTATTACAACAACACAGAATTCGTGAAAGAATTAAGTGCTTATATCCCTGTCCCTATTACAATTGGCAATGATGCAAAATGTGCGGCGAATGCTGAAGTGGGCTATGGCGCTTTAAAAGATGTGGATGATGCTTATGTGATTGTTCTTGGTACAGGTATTGGTGGGTGTCTTGTTATGAATCACAAAGTTGTGCCTGGTAAGCATTTTGCCTCAGGTGAAGTCAGCAATCTGATCACAGATTATCATGATCCTAAAAACATGAAGGAATTATGGGCAATGCGCTGTGGTATTTATGGCTTGTTAAAACATGTTCAGGAGGCACTTGGCGAGGAAGTTGAGCTTTCTGGCATTGAAATCTTTGACCGTGCGAATAATGGTGATGAAAAAGTCATTGCCGGGATTGATGCCTTTGCGCGAGAAGTCGCTATTCAGATTATCAATATAAATACTATTGTCGACTTAGAACGTGTAGCTATTGGTGGCGGTATTTCTGTTCAGCCATTATTGCTTGAACTGATTCAAAAGAACTATGATGATATTTATTCCTATTATCAACAATATGCTTTCCCATGTGCGAAGGTAGAACTTGTAACTTGTCAGTTTAATAATGATGCCAATCTTATTGGTGCTTTATATCAGCATCTGACATCCAAATAATATGAAAGTGCCTGACACTTATTTGAGACCTTTTTGAGACAACTTTGAGACTCTCAAGAGGTCTTTTTAAGTTATCATGTAGCTGGGTGGTAGAAATGAAATGTCCTCGTTGTGGTAACCAGGATCCGCGTTACTTTGCACAAATGCATGGACGCATTTATTGCCGTAAATGTATCCAGTTTAATCGTGTATTTATTGATGAAGATCAAAGAGAAGAGACGAATATCTCACAGATTCATGCTTCTTATTCACTGAAGTTTACATTATCGAAAAGGCAACAAGAAATCTCTGATGCTCTTGTCACGAATTATGAACGAAAGGTCAATACGCTTGTCATGGCTGTTTGTGGTTCAGGAAAAACGGAAATCACATATCAAGTGATTTGTCATGTGATTAACGCGGGTAAACGGGTCTGTTTTGCCTTGCCACGAAAAGCCCTTGTAGAAGAACTTTATGAACGTATGTTGCAAGCTATTCAAGGTATTGCAATAGGTTGTCTTTATGGCGGAAAAAAGATTAATGAAGATGCCCCTCTTATCATTTGTACAGCTCACCAATTGTATCGCTATTGTGACAAGCCTTTTGCTTTATTATTGATGGATGAAGCTGATGCCTTTCCGTTCTATGGCGATGAAGTGCTTAATCATATTTTTCATAGATGTTATAGTCGTTGTTTTATTAAGATGAGTGCAACACTCGTCTCAAGTGACATTCACCAAGAAGATGTCCTTATTATGAATCGACGCTATCATCAACATAATCTCCCTTTACCAACAATAAAAAGATGTCCTAAAATATGTGACTGGCTGCTAATGAAACGAATTGTACATCTCTTTATACAACAAGGTAAAGTGGCTTTGATCTATGTGCCTAGAGTGGAAGATCTTCACTATTATCAACATAAACTTAAACATGTCAGAAGTGCCTGCGTTTCATCTTCTACCCCACATATCAATCAACTTATTGATAAACTGAGAAATCATCAGCTTGATGTCCTTTTTACAACAACAATATTAGAACGTGGTATCACTGTGGATGATGTGCAGGTCATTGTCATGAATGCCTCCCATCCGATCTTTGATGAACGTACACTCATGCAGATAGAAGGCAGAGTAGGGCGTTCGATGGAACATTATGATGGTGAAGTGATCTTTATTGCCGAAACAATCAGTCAGGAGATGAAAAAATGCATATCCACAATCCATTATCTCAACAACCTCTCTGTCTCATCTGCCACAAGCCGATAAGAAAAGAGCCGAGTCTCTTTACCTTAGTTTATGATTCACCCATATGTGCTTCCTGTTTAGCGCAATTTGAACCATTACATTATGTGGGAAGCTTCCATGATGTGAAATTGACAATTCTCTATCGCTATAATGCATTCTTTCAGACATTATTATTTCGTTATAAGGGGCAATATGATTACGAGCTTCGTAATGCCTTTATTGTAAGTGATCAACGTTTCCTCTCTGACTATTATCGATCACATGTCATTGTTGTAGCACCAAGTGATGATATTGCCAACAAAAAGAGAGGCTTCATACCAACAGCTGGTATTGCCTCTTCTTTTTCTTCCAATATATTTACTGGGCTTTATAAAAAATCACCCTTTAAACAGGCTGAACAAAGCTTTGAAGGTCGTCAGAAGATTAAAGATGTCATAGATATTAAGAATGGTGAAGTCTTGAGAAAGAAAAAAGTGCTGCTTTTTGATGATGTCATTACATCAGGATCGACTCTCGAAAAATGTCTTGATCTTGTCTGTCATTATCATCCTGCATCGATAGAAATTGTCATTCTTGCAACACGTTCCTACCATTTAGAAAAAAACATTTGATTTGTATAAAATAATAAAGAAAGACTTGAATATTAGCGAATATTTGATATTCTTTCGTAGTATATAAGTTTGTCCTTTGTGATTGCTTATGCTATAATGATTGTGTTTTTGCAAATGGGAGGTTAACTATGCCTAAAAAGAAAGCTGAAATAAAGAAACAGTATAAAAAGAAAGTCGCAAAAGAAGGTGCTGAACATCAAGAACTGAACCAGCAGGCCGATATCGTCGATCTTGGCGATAACCGTGGTGATGATATTGTTGTTGAGACATTTGATGATATTAAGACAAAGGCGAAACCATTGCCTTTTTCTACAAAACCTCAGGATGAACATCCTGGATTCTTTGGAAAAGTAAAATATACTTTTTCCCAGGACCGTTTAATCGTTAGAAAGCTTGCTAAGCAGGCTGATGAAATTCTTGCAATGGAGGATCAGGTAGCTGCATTATCTGATGAAGAACTGGCTGCGCAGACAACATTCTTTAAAGAACGTTTAGCGAAAGGTGAAACATTGGATGATATTCTTGTTGAAGCCTTTGCTGTTGTGCGTGAAGCAACTTATCGTGTACTTGGCTTAAAGGCATTCAAGGTGCAGTTGATGGGTGGTATTGCCTTACATAATGGTGATATCGCTGAAATGAAAACTGGTGAAGGTAAAACCCTAACAGGTATCTTCCCTGTATACTTAAATGCCCTTGAAGGCAAAGGTGTGCATGTTATTACGGTCAATGAATACTTAAGTGAACGTGACTGTACACAGAATGGTAAGGTTTTCCGTTTCTTAGGACTTACTACTGGTCTTAATAAGCGTGAACTTGATGCTGATGACAAGCGAAAACAGCATGCCTGTGATGTCACTTATACGACAAATGCTGAACTTGGTTTTGATTACTTACGTGATAACATGGTTACAAGCTATGAAGAAAAAGTTTTAAGACCATTACATTATGCTTTAGTCGACGAAGTTGACTCAATCTTAATTGATGAATCAAGAACACCATTGATTATTTCTGGTGGTAAGATGCATACGGCAAGTATGTATGTCTCAGCAGATCACTTTGCGAAGAGCTTAAAGAATGAAGAAGACTATGAAGTAGATGTAGAAAGTAAGACAGTTACTCTTACTAATGAAGGTATCAACAAAGCTGAACAAGCATTTAAGGTTGAAAACCTTTATGATCCAAAGAATACAGCTTTAGTTCATTACATTAACCAGGCTTTAAAAGCCAACTATACAATGACAAAAGATGTTGAATACATGGTGGCAACTGATGATGGTACCCATGATATTCGTAATGCCCAGATCATGATCATTGACCAGTTTACTGGTCGTGTAATGCCAGGTCGTGCTTATTCTGATGGCTTACATCAGGCCATTGAAGCTAAGGAAGGTGTACCAATCAAGGAAGAGACTGTTACACTTGCTACAATTACATATCAGAACTTCTTCCGCTTATTCGATAAACTTGCCGGTATGACTGGTACAGCTAAGACTGAAGAAGAAGAATTCCGCTTAATCTACAACATGCGTGTTGTTGAAATTCCAACAAACAAGCCAGTTATCAGAGATGATATGCCTGATCGTGTCTATTCATCAAAGAGTGCGAAATACAAGGCTATTATTGAAGAAGTGAAAAGACGTCATGCCTATGGTCAGCCAATTTTGCTTGGTACAGTTGCGGTAGAAACATCTGAATTATTAAGCAACTTATTAAGAAAAGAAGGTATTAAGCATAACGTCCTGAACGCGAAAAACCATGCCAAGGAAGCACAGATTATTGCTAACGCTGGTGTTATGGGTGCCGTTACTATCGCGACAAACATGGCTGGTCGTGGTACCGATATTAAGCTAGGTGAAGGTGTTCCTGAAATTGGTGGTTTAATGGTTATTGGTAGTGAAAGACATGAATCACGCCGTATTGATAACCAGTTGCGTGGACGTTCTGGTCGTCAGGGTGACCCAGGCTGCTCAGTATTCTATGTATCATTCGAAGATGAATTGATGCAGCGTTTTGCCAATGAACGTGTTAAGGCCTTCACGGATTCATTCCTTGGTGATGATGTCATTGAATCAAAGATGGTTTCTCGTTCTATCGAATCTGCTCAGAAGCGTGTTGAAGGTCAAAACTTCGATATCCGTAAGCAGCTTCTTGAATATGATGATATCATGCGTCAGCAGCGTGAAATCATGTACAAGGAACGTGATGATATTATGTTATCAAAAGACTTAACTGATATCATCAAAGGTATGTTCAAGACAGCCATTGAAGAAGATATTAAGAAGTACACAGATAACTCTGGTAAGAAACCAGTTGTTGATGTCAAGAACTTAGTTGATCATGTTGCTAAGAACTATATGCTTTTATCAACAATCGTACCTTCTAATATCGAAGCTGTTGAACATGAGCCTGCCAAGATCGTCAATGCCTTAAGTGAAATCTGTTCTATTCAATATGAAAACAGATTTAATAAGGACTTGCCTGATGAAATTAAGTTAGACTATGAACGCCGTGTACTCCTTGGCGTTATTGACCACACTTGGATCAATCACATTGATGCAATGAGTAAGTTAAGAAATGGCATCTATTTAAGAGCCTATGCACAGCGTGATCCACTTCAGGAATATACTGAAGAAGGTTTCTATATGTTCGAAGAGATGACTAAATCTATTTCTCAAGATATCTCTAAGACAATTGTACATATGGGTATTCGTCCAGGTACAGAAGCAGAAATGAACATTCCACAGATCAAGGTAGAGCTTGAATTTAAATAATGGAATTATATGAAATCAGAAGCGGGCTTGAAAAAGCTCGCTCTTTATTGGATGAATTGTTTGTTTCTGCAAATATAGAAATATTAAAAAGAGAAATAGAAGGATTAACAGTCAAAAGTGAAGCACCGGATTTCTGGGATGATCAGAAACGGGCTACAAAAATCTATCGCAAAATGAATGATATGAAAGCTATTGTTGATGGCTATGAGGCATTAAAGAATAGTTTTGATGAACTTCAGGAGATTTATGACTATGTCAAGGATACTGATGATGCGGATTTTAGAGAATCACTTGAAAATGACTATATGACTTTTGAGAAAAGTCTTGATGAGTATGAAAAAACACTTCTTTTCGATGAAGAATATGATCATAATAATGCGTTATTGGATATACATCCTGGTGCTGGTGGAACAGAATCACAGGATTGGGCTCAAATGCTGATGCGTATGTATATGCGTTATGGTGAAAAGAAGGGCTGGAAGATAGAAGTTGTTGATTATCTCGCTGGTGAAGAAGCCGGTGTGAAAAGTGTGACATTGCGTTTTAGCGGCAAGAATGCCTATGGCCTCCTGAAGAGTGAAAAGGGTGTTCATCGCCTTGTACGTATTTCACCATTCGATTCTTCTAAAAGACGTCATACATCTTTTGCTTCTGTTGATGTAATGCCCGAGATTGATGATGATATTGAAGTGAATATTAATCCAGGTGATTTACGCATTGATACTTACCGTGCCAGTGGTGCTGGTGGACAGCATATCAATAAAACAGATTCTGCTGTTCGTATTACCCATATTCCTACCAATACTGTTGTCACTTGTCAGTCACAGCGCAGTCAGCTTCAAAACAAGGAAGAAGCCATGCGTATGTTGAAGAGTCGTTTATATCTCTTGATGCAAGAAGCTCATGCCAAGGAGTTATCTGAGATTCAGGGAGAAAAGAAGGCTATTGAATGGGGCTCACAGATTCGTTCCTATGTCCTTCATCCCTATTCTCTCGTCAAAGATAATCGCTCGGGTTATGAATCCCATGACCCTCAGGCGATCCTTGATGGCAATCTTGATGATATGATTTATGCCTATTTAAAAGCATATGTGAAAAAAAGAGGCGAAGAAAATGTATAATCAGTTGAGACAAAATCGTATATTACGATTAATCATGCATGCCATTATCGTATTGACTGGTAATTTTCTTCTGGCAATCGGGGTGCAGAGTTTTGCGATTCCAGCTAAGATTATTGTCGGTGGGGCATCAGGTATGTCGATTGTCATCGGACATTTTATTCCTGTGTCTCTTTCTTATAGTGTTTTAGTGATTAATATTGTTGCCTTAATTCTTGGCTTGATTTTCTTGGGCAAACGTTTTATCGTGGGCACCATTGTGTCCACCTTTGCCTTCCCATTGTTTTTGGAATTTGTCGCCAAGACACCCTCTTTAAACAATCTGACCAATGATCGCCTCTTAGCTGCGATGTTTGCCGGGGCTTTGCAAGGTATTGGTGTGGGCATTGTTTTCCGTGTTGGTTATTCAACTGGTGGTCTAGATATCCCACCTTTAATCATCAACAAATATACAAGCATTCCCGTTGGAACAGTTGTTTATATCGTTGATATCATTATTCTCCTAGCCCAGATTCCTTTTGTGAATATGGAAGGGATTCTTTATGGTATTATCAATGCGATTATTTCAGGATACTGTATTGACAAGGCGATGATGATTGGTGAAAGCAATATTCAGGTGACAATTATATCCACTAAGCCTGAAGAACTTGTCGATATGATCTTTAATGAGATTGATCGTGGAGCAACGTATTTGAATATTACAACAGGCTATTTTAAAAAAGATACCAAAGCTGTCATGGTTGTATGTTCGAGAAGACAGGTGACTAAACTGCAAGAACGTATCCAGAAAATTGATCCGAATGCCTTTGTCATTACGAATGAGGTCCATTCAGTAAAAGGAAGAGGATTTACGCTTCCAAGCATAGATTTATAAAAAAAGACAGGCATACTTGCCTGTCTAATTTAAATGGTATTTAATAGGATTATAGAAGAGCTCGATGTGACCACAATGAGGACAAAAAGCTGCTTCAACGGGAGCTTCATGTTTTACAAAATTCTCATCACGTCTAACAATATATAAATCGTTAAGAAAATTGGCCTTATTAATAAGATATGCATCTTCATGCATTTCTTTGTGACATATTGGACATTTTCGCATGGTGAAACACTCCTTTACTTGGTATCATAACATAAATGATAAAAGGAAAGAAGTTGAAATGTGAATTTTGGTGAACTATGTGAAATTTAAAAAATATGATACATATTATTGTAATGTGTTATAATGCTTTAGGGAGTGTGAAAGAAATGATTAAACTTGAAAATGTAACGAAAGTTTACAAAACTGGCGTTCGTGCATTAAATGACGTCAGCCTAGATATAGCTCCTGGAGAATTTGTTTACGTCATTGGACCTACTGGTGCTGGTAAGTCCACTTTCATTAAATTGCTTTATCGTGAAGAAGTTGCCACGAGTGGTAAAGTCTTTGTCGATGGACAGGATGTTAAAAAGATAAAGAACTGGAAAGTTCCTTATTTTAGAAGAAAGATTGGCGTTGTTTTCCAGAACTATCGTCTATTACCTAAGAAGACAGTATTTGAAAATATTGCCTTTGCCTTAGAAGTTACGGATACACCAAAAGTAGAAATCCGTAAGAAAGTAAGAAGAGTCTTGGAACTTGTCGGCCTAGAAGATAAGGCCAATGCTTTTCCACATGAATTATCAGGTGGGCAGCAGCAGCGTGTTGCCATTGCAAGAGCTATTGTCAATAATCCAAAAGTGCTTATTGCCGATGAACCAACAGGTAACCTTGACCCTGATACATCAAAGGAAATTATTGAATTGCTTGAAAAAATTAATGAAGTGAATAAAACAACAGTGCTTGTTGTAACCCATGACCGTGATATCGTTCAAAAGTACAAGAAACGTACAATTAGAATTGAAGATGGTTGTATTAAGACTGATACAAGTTTAGGAGGTTATAACATATGATGATTGTACGTGGGATTAAGAACTTCCCTAAACATTGTAAAACTGCGCTTGTTTCAATCTGGCGTAATGGCGTCATGTCATTCTCATCCATCTTTGCAGTAACAATTACTCTACTCTTGATTGCTGTAGTTATGACAATTGCCTTAAATGTCAATAAGATTACTGTGAATATTGAAAACAGCTTAACAATCTATGTCAAAGTAGACCGTGCGGCAACGGCTGAGCAGTCCAAAGCGATTGAACCACAGCTAAAAGCCTTAAAGGGTGTGAAGGATGTTAAATTCTCATCAAAAGATCAGGAATTAAATAAACTGATTGCTTCTCAGGATAAAAACAACAAGAAGTTATTTGAGAATTATCGTAATGATAACCCACTTGGGGATGCTTATACGGTTGAAGTAAAAGACGTCAAGACTCTTGATAAGGTTGCAAAAAAGATTGAGAACATTCAATATGTCAACGAAGTGACATATGGTGGCTCTTCAACAAACAAACTTGTAAAAATTCTTGAAAATATCCGTAATGGTGGGGCAATCTTCGTTGTTGCATTGGTTATTGTGGTACTCTTTATGATTGCCAATACTATTAAGATGGCCATTACAGCAAGATCAACAGAAATTGCCATTATGAGAATGGTTGGTGCTTCCAACTGGTATATCCGTATTCCATTCATGCTTGAAGGGGCATTTATTGGATTATTTGGAGCAATCATTCCAATTGTGGCATTACGTTATGGCTATACATTTGCCTATGAACAATTAACACAAATGATGGGAGCTGGGCTTGTTGCCTTTGTTTCACCATTCCCATTTGTCTACCAGTTGAGTGGAATTCTCTTATTGCTTGGAGCAGGCGTTGGTTTGATTGGTGCCTTCTTCTCAGTAAGAAAGTTCTTAAAATTATAGCAAGGGGTGAGAATGATGCGTTATTCGAAAAAAGAAATCTTCAGTATTCCTAATATTTTAAGCTATATTAGACTTGCTTTGATTCCTATCTTCGTGCATGTCTATTTAAATGTCGAAACTGCATCATTCCATCTTATTTCTACTTGTATTCTTGCTTTTGCATCGATCAGTGATTTTCTTGATGGTAAGATAGCGCGCAGCTTTAATATGATCACGGATTTAGGCAAGATACTTGATCCGATTGCTGATAAAATCTATCAATTTACATTAGCAGCTGTTCTTATGTATCATTATCCTTTAATGGGAATAGTGATTGCAATTATGGCAATTGAAGATGCGATGCTCTTGTTTTTTGGCTATTATGTCTATGCGCAATATCAACGCCATATTCCACAAGCCAAGATGCCAGGAAAAATTGCCAGTGCTGTCTATTTTGTCTTTACGATTTTCCTCGCTGCCTTTGATTTAACTGGCTCAATAGTTTCCACAATAATGATTGCCATGATGACTATTCTGATGGCCTATGCTTGTATGAGCTATGGCTTAGAGCTTTTTAACTATTATAAACAAGGAAAGGCAATTGGAAATGGCTAGTCGTGATTTAAAAGAACATGTCTATATTGAAGCGCTTGAGGATGCGATTACGAATGTTGAGATGATTGAAAATCATCTAGAACGCTTATCCGATGAGAATAAGGTTGTAGCCATGCATATTTTAAGAAAAGATCGTATTAAGACTATTCTTTCCTTAGAATTAGCACTATCAACATATTGTATTCTTTTAAGAAAGATGCAGGAAAATCATTTTATTTCTTATTCTGATGCTATTAGAATGGATATCAATTCCATCATTCATTCTAATCGCTTTGAGTATTATGATGATGAAATCATCGTCTATTCAGCAAGAGGAAGAGAAGATGTTGATCTCAATAATCTTTTAGATTTTGGACGATCAATTCTTCAATCTATTGATTAAGAAGACTGAGGTATGAACTCTAGTAACAAAATATGTACTAGAGGCATACCTTTTTTGTTAGGTTTATTTCTTTTTTTGCGTCTATATTGTTTTTAAAAGGCAATAATGTTAAAATTTCAATGTTTAGAAAGGAAGAAAATAACTATGAAAAAAAGACCTATCGTTTTATGTATCTTAGACGGTTATGGATTAACTGATCGTGTTGATGGCAATGCTGTAAAGCTTGCTAACACTCCAAATTTAGATGACTTAATGGCAATGTATCCAACAACTACAATCCAGGCATCTGGTAATGCTGTTGGTTTACCAGAAGGACAGATGGGTAACTCAGAAGTTGGCCATATGAACATTGGTGCAGGTAGAGTTGTTTATCAGTCTCTAACATTAATTAATAAGGCTGTTAGTGATGGAGAATTCAATAAGAATGAAGAATTCTTAGCAGCAATTGACCATGCGAAAAAGCATAATAGTAAATTACATATCATGGGCTTACTTTCATCAGGTGGTGTTCATTCATCAAATGAACATATCTATGCTTTATTGAAACTTGCAAAAGCTCAGGGTGTGGAAAATGTTTATGTTCATGCATTCCTTGATGGCCGTGATGTTGCTCCTGATTCAGGTAAGGATTTCGTTGCTGAATTAGAAGAACAGATCAAGAAGATTGGTGTTGGTTCTATCGCTTCTATCTCTGGTAGATATTATGCAATGGACCGTGATAAGAGATTTGATCGTGTTGATCTTGCTTATACTGCAATGGTTGACCATGCTGGTAAATCATTCACAGATCCAGTTCAGTTTGTAAGAGATTCTTATAAGGAAGATGTATTTGATGAATTCGTAGTACCAGGCTATAACAGCACTGTTGAAGGCACAATCGCTAATGATGATGCAGTCATCTTCGCTAACTTCCGTCCAGACAGAGCTATCCAGATGGCTACATTAATCACTAACCCAGAATTCTATGCAGATAAGGGTTATACACCTGCTACAAAGTTATCTAATGTTTACTTTGTATCAATGATGAAATATGCTGATAGCGTTAAGGGTCATATTGCCTTCAAGCCACAGATTTTAAGCAATACATTAGGTGATTACTTAGCAGAAAGAGGCTTAAAGCAGTTAAGAATTGCGGAAACTGAAAAATATGCCCATGTCACATTCTTCTTTGATGGTGGTGTTGATAAGGAAATCGAAGGTGCTAAACGTGACTTGATCGCTTCACCAAAGGTTGCTACATACGATTTACAGCCAGAAATGTCAGCATATCTTGTTAAGGATAAATTAATCGAAGAATTAGATTCTGGTGAATTTGATGTTGTTGTTGTGAACTTCGCTAACTGTGACATGGTTGGTCATACAGGTATCATCCCTGCTGCTATTAGCGCTGTTGAAACAGTTGATGAAGTTGTTGGTGAAGTTTATGAAAAGGTATTAGAAATGGGCGGTACAATGTTAATTACTGCTGACCATGGTAATGCTGAAAGAGAACTTGATGAAGAGGGTAACCCATTCACAGCTCATACAACAAACCCAGTTCCATTAATTGTGACAAATTCACATATCGCATTAAAAGAAGGCGGTAAGTTAGGTGACTTAGCACCAACTATCTTGACATTATTAGGACAGCCAGTACCAGAAGAAATGACAGGTAATGTCTTAATTGAAAATGATCCAGAAAGTCTTCAGTAAGATTTCAAGCCTAGGAATACCTAGGCTTTTTTCTTTGTCTTTAGAACGACATATGTTAGAATAGGAGGCATATGAAGGAGGGGTTATATGAAAAAGATTTTTCTTATTATTCTATCAGCATTGTTTCTAGCAGGCTGTGCATCAGAAACAAAAACAACCCGTGTACAAGTTAAAGGAATCGAAGAAGTCAGCTATGATAAGCTCATGAGCCTGATGAAAGAAGATAAACAATTTATTCTTTATATTGGTCGTCCAGACTGTGGTGATTGTCAGCAATTTGAACCATTACTCAAAGATTACTTAAATAAGCACAAGAATGAAGGGGTCTATTATATCAACACCAAGACATATCGTGCTAAAGCTAAGCAGGAGAATGCTTCAAAGAAGGATATCGCCTTTTATGAAAATCTTCAAAAGAAACTGAAATTTAACTGGACACCAACACTCGAAGTCATTACCAATGGCAAAGTTGGCAAACAGTATAAATATCTTGATGAAGAGTATTATGAAATCAAGGATCGTGCTAAACAAATTCAGAAGCGAAAAGAATTTGAACAAGAGTTCAGAGACTTTATGAAAGATTATTACAAGGAGGGATAATATGAAATGTCCACGTTGTCATCATGACGTGCGTCAAGAAGACCATTTTTGCCCCTATTGCGGTTATGATCTCATAAAAAGTGCCAAGATTACACCATTTCAATATCCGCTCTTTCCACTCTTGCTGATAGTCTTCTTAGTTGTTGTATTGCCGATAGCCTCATCGATTTATTCAACAGTCAATATCTTACAAGATGATCTAGGGAATGACGCAACATTTTCCATCAAGCCTGTTGAAGAAAGCAAAACAAGAACGAAGCTCTATAGCTTTGATTCTATCGCATCCTTTAAAAAGAATGTCAGCAACGCTGATGTATTTCTAGAGCCCATAAACAACTATACAACAGCCCTCAATAGTCAGTATCAAACACAATTTGATGCACAGGCGAGCTTTGTCATCTACTCTGATTATGATGTGCATATCAATCTAGTTGAGAAAGCACATTTATCCAACAACGAATTTCTGACCATCAACCGTAGTTATGACCGTAAGCAAGATGATGAGATCACAACTTCATACACAAAGAGCCATCTTTCTCATTTTGATGAACTGACATTGAAAGATGAACGTGAAAAGATCAGTACGTTTGTTCCTGTTCAAACTTATGATGCATTAGTAAATAAGCTCTTGAAACAAAAAGATGTCTTCGAAGACAAGAAAGACAAGATTGGCCATTATGGGATTGGTGCTTACAATAAAGATGCATCTTTGGTTATCTATCAAGATGGTGAGTACTATAAGAGCACTCTGCGTGTAATGACAAATGGGAATCATTCTCTAAAAAGATAGTTAATTCTATCTTTTTTTCTTACATAAATACAACTTTTATGTTATAGTCCTATCAATGCGGTAAAATTGGCAACATACAATGTGGTATGAACAACACGTAAATATAGAAAAGGAGTATGAAAATGCCAAAAACAAAATTCCAAAATATTGTATTCGCCCTAATGATGACTTTTATTATGGTTTATGCCATGATTTGTTACAACATTGCTTTAAATATCGGTGGGATGACCAATGAAGTCTTCATCATGGCTTTAGGCGAATTAAAACTGATGTGGCCAATTGCCTTTGTCTTAGAAGTCTTTGTCTTAGAAAGAGTTGTTATTTATTTTTTTGAAAGACTTATTGATGATCATATGCCTTTATTATGGATGATCCTTATTCGTTCGAGTTTAACTGTATGCCTGATGTGTCCAACAATGAGCTTTGTCGCAACATTATTGTTTAAAGACTATGCACAAGCAGGAATGATTGGAACTTGGTTACAGGTTTCAGCTCTTAATTTCCCGATGGCACTCGCATGGCAAATTTTCTTTGGGGGACCTTTAGTAAGATGGATTTTCCGTTTAATTTTTGAAAGGAAATCGAATGTTGTATTAGAATGTGAATAAGCACGATGAAGAAGTCTTTGTGGCTTCTTTTTTTTGTAAAAGTTGTTTGGCATAAGTGTATACAATGTATATAATAGGGGAAAAGAGATAGGGAGGTGCTGATGTGATTCTCTTTACCGATTTAGATGGTACTTTACTTGAAAATGGTAAAGTCAAGACACAAAAAGATATTGATGCCTTACATCAATTTCAAGATGCTGGAGGCATTGTGGCAATCTGCACGGGAAGAAGCAAATTTGAAGTCGTTCCGGCAATTGAACAAGGACTGCCATATAATTATATGATTCTTAATAATGGTGGGGAAATCTATGATGGTGAAAAAGCTATTATTGAACATCGTATAAGTCAAAAAGCAGGTGTAGAAATTCTGGATATGCTTGTGAAAGAGAAGCATTTATATAGCTATTTTGCGAATGATGATGAACAGCTGTCCTATTATCAAGGCAAGTGTGCCTACTTCCCTTCCCATAAACCAACAGATCTAGATTTCATTGATGAATATCATCGTTCTCATGGTTTTACCATTCTTTGTACACATCAGGATACTGATGATTTCTCTATTACACAGAAATATATGGATATCATTAATGAAAACTATAGGGATGAAGCTACTGCCCATCGTAATGAAATCTTCCTCGATATCGTACCAGCCCATTGTTCTAAGGGAACAGGCATTAAAGATCTTGTGCATTATTTAGGTGATAAGCATCGGACTTTTGGCATTGGTGATTCTTACAACGATCTATCAATGATTGAGATGTGTGATGTTGGGGCAACATTTCATCTTAGTGATCTAAGTATTAAAGAAAAAGCGCAAAAAAGCTATAGCTACGTTTATGAATTTATTGATGATATCTTAGGAGGGTATTATGAGCTGGAGAGATAATTTAAGACAGGTTGAACCCTATGTTGCTGGGGAACAGCCTAAAATGAAGAATCTAATTAAACTGAATACAAATGAAAATCCCTATGATCCTGGAGAAAAGGTTAGAGAGGCTATACAAAGATTTGATGCCAACCGTCTAAGACTCTATCCTAATGCGGATGCCGAGAATTTAAGACATGCTTTAGCGAGCTATCATCATTTAGAAGATGAACAGGTCTTTATTGGTAATGGTAGTGATGAAGTTCTTGCTCTGACATTTTTGACATGTTTTAATGGCGAGAAACCTATTCTCTTCCCTGATATTACTTACTCTTTCTATCCTGTATATTGTGAACTCTATCAGATTGACTATCATAAAGTTCCTTTATGTGATGATTTCACAATCAATAAAGAAGACTATTATGGTGATAATGGGGGAGTCATCTTCCCTAATCCAAATGCCCCAACAGGCTTGTTGTTAAGTGTTGATGATATTAAGGATATCTTAGATCATAATCGCGATGCTGTGGTTGTGATTGATGAAGCTTATATTGATTTTGGGGGGACAAGCTGTCTAAGCTTATTGGATGATTATGAGAATTTACTGATCATCAAGACATTCTCAAAATTCAGAAGCTTAGCTGGCAGCCGTCTTGGTGCAGCTTATGGGAATAAGGAACTGATTTCCCATCTCTATGATGTGAAGAATTCCTTCAACTCCTATCCAATCGATGCTCTCAATCAGGCTATTGGTGAAGCAAGTGTTGCCGATAGTGCATATATCGAGGAGAATGCTAAAAAGGTCATGGCTACACGTGAACGTATAAGTGCTGAACTTAGAGAGCTTGGCTTTATGATTCCTGAAAGCTATGCCAACTTCATTTTTATTTCTCATCCAGAAGTCAAAGCTGAATATCTCTTTAAGGAATTACGTAAAAAAGGGATTATTGTGCGCTATTTCAATGCCAATCGTATTAATAACTATTTGCGTGTATCAATTGGCACTGATGAACAAATGGATGCCTTCATGGCAGGAGTGAAAGAAATTCTTTCAAGATAGGGCAACCTATCTTTTTTCTTTAGGATATGTACACTTATAATTGGAAAATAGTGGAATAGATGCTATAATGTGGTGACTAAAAGGAGGCTTCGTTATGGAAAAGCGTACAGATATTCATAAAACTGATGTTGTGCTTGTAACAGGTATGTCTGGAGCAGGCAAAACACAGGCCATGGCTGTTTTTGAAAATATGCAATATTATTGTATTGATAACTATCCGGTTGATTTATTAGAAGCTTTTGGTGACTATCTTAGACATTCACCTTATCAGAAGATTGCCATGGCAGTCTCATTAAATGATGCCATGCAGGCTATCCGTGTGCTTGATAACCTAGACTGGATTAATCTCTATATTGTCTTTCTTGATTGTGCCGATGGTAAGCTTATTCATCGCTATAAACAGACAAGACGTTCTCATCCGCTTATTATCCGTAATAAGGCAAGTTCACTGACAGAAGCCATTGAACTTGAACGCAAGATTTTTGAACAAATCTCATCAAGTGCCAATAGAATCATAGATACAACACTCCTAAAGCCTACAACATTGCAACAAGTCTTAGAATCATCATTCAATGATACTGCTCAAGAAGTCTTTAGAGTCAGCTTTGTATCTTTTGGATATAAATATGGTGTTCCTAAAGACGCAGATATTGTTCTTGATGTACGTTTCTTGCCTAATCCATTCTATGTAGAAGAATTAAGACATAAAACGGGTAATGACAAAGAGGTCTATGACTATGTCATCGATAAGCCAGAAACACAGGAATTCATCAAGAAAACAACAACTTATTATAATTACTTATTAAAAGAATATGAAAAAGAAGGTAAAATGCAGGTTATTGTAGGTATTGGATGTACAGGTGGACAGCATCGTTCTGTTTCTTTGACCAATTATCTCTATGACTACTATTCACAATTCTACCAGGTTTATAAATGGCACCGTGATGCCGATCATTAGAAAGGAGATTATTCATGCTCTCTTTTTCAAGAAAAGTCAAAGAAGAAATTGTCTTTAATGACTTTGATATCCCCTGTTCTAAAGCCTTGCTGACAGCTTTGATCAAGGTGACAGGGACATTACATTTAGGCAATGGCATGAGCTTAACGATTCGTACAGAAAATGCCAAGGTTGCAAGTTTTGTCCATAAGCTCTTAAAAGAACTTTATCATCCAAGTATTGAATTCATGGTTTCACGTAAGATGAAGCTTGCAAAAAATAATATTTATGTTTTACGTGTCTCAAAGGCAAAAGTCATACTTGATGATCTCCATCTCATGGACGGCCTTGGTTTTCCTGAAGTGCCAAGTGATGCCATCATCAATACCCCCGACACAAAACGTGCCTATCTCGCTGGCATGTTTCTTGCATCAGGCTCAGTCAACAATCCTGATACATCAAACTATCATCTTGAAATGAGTGCGGATAGTGAACAACAAGCACACTATATTATGCAGCTTATGAATGAATATGAGCTCAATGCGAAAGTCATAAAAAGGCGCAGTAAATATGTCATTTATCTGAAGTCGGCAGAAAAGATTGGTGACTTCTTAAGAGCTATTGGGGCAAGTAATTCCGTCATGGAATTTGAAACAACCCGAATTGATCGTTCAATGGCCAATACTGTCAATCGCTGGAATAATTGTGATATTGCTAATGAGATGAAAGCAATGAGTGCAAGCCAGAAACAAATTAATGATATTGCCTATGTCATTGATAAGGCAGGCATTGAGATTCTGGATTCAAAAACGCAGATTGTAGCCAAAATCCGTCTTGCCAATCCTGAACTCACGTTGAGTGAATTAACGGATGTCTATTTTGATGAAACAGGACAGACAATTAGTAAATCCGGTCTTCATCATCGTTTTAAGAAAATAAGCGATGAAGCAGAACGATTAAGACAGTTGGAGTCATGATTATGGAAAAAAGTATTACGATTGAAGAAAGATTTGGGATGCGCATTAGAGAATTGCGTAATCTCCAGCATATGTCCCAGGAAGAGCTTGCTTTTCGTTGCCAGCTTTCGAAAAACTATGTCTCAGATGTTGAAAGAGGACGGCGTAATGTCAGTCTTAAAGCAATTGAGAAGTTTGCCCATGGGCTCAATGTCAATCTTATTGAACTATTTCGCTATTAGGAGGATACTATGGATATTTTGGTATTGATTGCAGTTGTGATTATCATACTCGCAATCTTAGGATTATTCTTTCGCGTATTTATTGTCATTTGGCCAATTGTGCTTGTTGCAGCTATTATCTATGCGATTGTCAGTGCTTTTAAAAAGGACAAGAAGAATGATGATACAATGAACTCATCACAAACGTCAAATGATGATCCTAATGTTATTGATGTGGATTATAAGGTGGTTGATGAAAAGAGAGAAGGTGACAAGTAATGCAGTGTCCAAGATGTCATTATGAGCTTGACGAGAATGCAAACTTTTGTCCTCATTGTGGTATGAAGATTATTCGCTGCCCTGAGTGCCATGCACCTAATTTGGAAGAAGCGAACTTCTGTCAGCATTGTGGACATAAGCTTAAGGTTGATACACCTCAATATCAGTCACCCTATCACTATCAGCCTGTCAGGGACCTCTATGAAGGGGAAGCTGTTGATCGTGAAGAGATCAATGATGATATGGTTGTGGATGATCCCAATATCGATCATACAATTCACTGGAAGAAGGTCATCATTGCCTTTCTTGTCATGATTCTTGCCTGGGGGGCAAGTTACTACTACCTGGCAACTTCACCTAAGATTGCTCTGGCAAATGAAGATGGTGTGACAATTGCTTCTACATTTAAGGCTAGCAAGATGAATGAAGCAGAGCGATTATCCAATCTCTCTGGCAGTGGCTTGATTGCGAAGAGTGGGAAATATATTTATATGACGGATGATACGGGCTATCTCATTCGTGTTGATGAGAACTTTAAGCATCAAACAGAAATCACTACCGAGCCAGTGAATTATATTAATGCTGTTGGGGATTATCTTTTTTATACAAATGCATCACATCAGATTTGTTCATATAACCTGAAGACAAAAGAAAAAAGAACGATTGTCACAAATAATAGTTATTATGTTGTTGCAACAAAGGATGTCATCTATTATCAAAATGACAGTGATCAGGAATCTTTATATGCCTATGATATAGCTTCAGGTGTCTCGAAGAAGCTCGTTAATGATCATGTCTATTGTATTAATCCTGTGGGTGATCTAATCTACTATACAACAAAGAATGCTATTTGTGCCTATGATACAAAATCAGGACAGATTGCCCTCATCAAACAAACCCATGCCCATACTCTTGTCTACAATAAAGAGTGTCTTTACTATGTGGATGATAATGGCAGTTTGATTGTTCTTGATTTAAAGAACAAGACAAGTGATACAATTGCCTCAGGCTTAATGGGCAGTGCACTTATTAATGATCAATATGCCTATAGCTATGTTGGTGGTAAAGGTATAGTGAGAATTTCTTTAAGTGACAAGAAACAGGAATATGTCTATAAAGGCATGATTGCCGGTTACTATGATTATAGTATTATTGGCAACAACTTAATTGTAAAAGAAAATGGCCATTGGGTCTCTGTCAATACGACAAATCATAAAAAAGGACGTTTATTTAAATAGGGGAAAATTATGAAAATTGAGGAAATTGTCAAAGCGACAAAGGGACAGTTATTAAGTGGAAATGAAAATGATGAAGTGACTGGAATTACACAGGATACACGTCATGTAAATCCAGGTTATCTTTATATCCCATTGATGGGCAAACGTGATGGACATGATTTTATTCCACAAGCTTTTGAAAAAGGAGCAATTGCTTCACTTACAAATCATCCAATTGAAGATATGCACCATAATCTCATCTTAGTTCAAGATACACATCAGGCTATGGGTGATATTGCTCGTTATATGAGAGAAAAATCACAGGCATTGGTTGTTGGCGTAACTGGCTCTGTTGGGAAAACAAGCACGAAGGATATGATTGCTTCAGTTGTCGCACAAAGCTATACAACATTGAAGACACAGGGTAACTTTAATAATGATATTGGCGTACCTCTTACAATCTTCAATTACCAGCATGAAGAAGCCATGGTTATTGAAATGGGAATGAACCATTTAGGTGAGATTGATTATCTTACACATATTGCCATGCCCGATGTTGCTGTGATTACGAATGTAGGAACTGCCCACATTGGTGAAGTCGGTTCAAGAGAAAACATTCTTAAGGCCAAAATGGAAATTACCCATGGTCTTAAGAAGGGTGGCCGCTTAATTGTCAATGGGGATAATGACATGCTATCGAGAGTCAATAGCACCAACGATTATGAAGTCTATAAAGTGGGTATTGATGGTGATGTTGATTTAAAGGCCTATGATATTGCTTTAAATGAAGCTGGCTCCGTGTTTAAGGCGGATATTAATGGACAAGATGAAACATTTGTCGTTAATGAACCAGGTAAGCATTTTATCTATAATGCCTTAAGTGCAATTGCCGTTGGTTTAAGTCTTAATATCCCAGTTGAAAAAATCAGGAGAGGTATTGCGACTTTTGAACTGACAAAAAACCGAGCCGATATGTTTACATTAAAAGGTGGCATTAAAGTCTTTGATGGCACTTATAATGCCAACTTAGATTCGATGAAAGCCAGTATTGATGTTCTTGCCCAATATCAGGGTAGAAAGATTGCTGTTTTGGCAGATATGCTTGAACTAGGAGATTATGAAGAAAAGCTACATCGTGAAGTGGGGCAGTATTGTTGTGACAAACATCTTGATGTTGTTTTGACAGTTGGCAAGGCCGCAAACTACATCAGTGATGTCTGTAAGACAAATGGTATTGACACAAAGCATTTTGAGGATAATAATGCTCTCGTACAATATTTATTGCCTAACTTGCAAGAAGGCGATGTCATTCTTGTCAAGGGCAGCAATGGTATGAAGCTTAAAGAAGTTATTAGTGCACTTAAGGAGAAAGAAGCATGAAATTATTATTAATATGTGGTGGTCAGTCAACAGAACATAGTATCTCACGAATGTCTTGTACAAATATTCGTAAATATGTCAAGGATGAGATTGATGTTGAGGTTATGGGAATCACAAGAGAAGGCGCTTGGTATAAGCTTGCCGATGAAGTACGTGATTATGCGAGTGATGCATGGCTAGAAGGAGCAAAAGAAATCAAGGACAATTTTGCTTATCTCAAATCATTCGATGTTGTCTTCCCAGCCTTACATGGCCTTTATGGAGAAGATGGTACAATTCAGGGTATTCTTGAAATGTGCAATGTCCCTTATGTTGGTTGTCGTGTTATTGATTCAGCAGCAGCAATGGATAAGGTTGTAGCGAAAAAACTATTTAATGCAGCTGGCATTAAGCAGGTTCCATCGCTTTACGCCTTCAAGCGTTATGATGGAGAATTTGTCATCATTAATGATGATACAAGCGAAGATCGCCAGATTGTCGAAAGAGTCAAACATGATCTTGGCTTACCTGTATTTATTAAAGCCAGTCGTTCTGGCTCATCAGTAGGCTGTTATAAAGTGTCTAACGAAGAAGACATTCTCCCTCGCTTAAAAGAAGCAGGACAGTATGATCGCAAGGTTCTTATTGAAAAAGCGATTGATGCGACAGAATTAGAATGTGCAGTACTTGGCAATGATGATCTTGTTGTATCAAGAGTGGGCCAGATTCTACCACATGGTGAATTCTATACATTTGAAAGCAAATATGAAGATGAACAGTCAGCAACTTGTATTCCTGCCCGTGTTGATCAAAGTGTTCAGGATTATATCCGTAAAATGGCACCAATTGCCTTCAAGGCTGTTGATGGCCATGGTCTTGCCCGCTGTGATTTCTTCTTAGATAACAATACTGGTGATGTTTATTTGAATGAAATCAATACATTACCAGGCTTCACCAATATTTCTATGTATCCAATGTTGATGGCGGATGCAGGCATTTCCACAACAGAGCTTGTTGATCGTTTAATTCAACTCGCCTTAGAACGCTAAAGATTTCCTTCTTGGAAATCTTTTTTTATTGTCGATATTTATGAAAATACGAATCTATCACACCAAAAAGAGAAATCATACGAAAAAATAAGTTTTTTTTGAGAATTCGTATGAAACGAAATTGTATACACTGTAAGCACTTCATAACTTGTGAAGAAATAGTCATATCCATTGTATACAATAGTAAGTTTTCAATATTTTCGCTAAAATACGTGCTTATTTGATTTAAGGGACGTATAATGGTGATAAAGATGAATTGTATATACTTTAGAACAATATTTCTAAATATCCTAAAATGTATGAAAGATGTTTGTATTTGCGTAAAATTATTAGAAAAAATATGTTGACTTAAGAGGGCTAATAGAATAATATATGGTCAACAACCGAAGTAAACAAAGACGTTGAAAGGAAATAGTAAGAGTGGTAATAAGCTGAGAGAGACCTTGGTTGGTGAAAAAGGTACTTATGACATTCTGAACTCATCCTAGAGTGGAGCGCTGAAATCATAGTAAGTAGCTACGGATCCCGCACCCGTTATCGTGCTAGAGTATGTTAGTACTCGAAAAGGTTGGCATCGTGAGGTGTCAATAAATTGAGGTGGAACCACGAAGTTTAGACTCTCGTCCTCTTGCGCTACATGCATGAGACGGGAGTTTTTTATTAAAGGTTGGAAAGGAGAATAAAGAAATGATGAATTACCAGAAGTACAAGAGATTTGAAACAATTAGCTTACCTGATCGTACTTGGCCAGATCGCCATATTGAAAAAGCACCAACTTGGTGTTCAGTTGACTTACGTGATGGTAACCAGGCGCTCGTTACACCAATGAATATTGATGAAAAAGTTGAGATGTTTCAGAAGCTTGTAGAACTTGGATTCAAGGAAATCGAAGTAGGTTTCCCATCTGCCAGCCAGATTGAATATGATTTTATTAGAAAACTTATTGATGATCATTTAGTTCCTGATGATGTCACTTTGCAGGTCTTAACACAATGCCGTGAACATTTAATTAGAAGAACTTTTGAGTCATTAAAGGGACTCGATAAAGCCATTGTTCATATTTATAATTCCACTTCAGTTCTTCAAAGAGATGTGGTTTTTAATAAAAACAAAGAAGAAATCAAAAAGATTGCAACTGATGGATGTCAGTTAGTGAAAGACCTTTGTTCGGAATTTGATGGCAAAGTGATTCTTGAATATTCACCTGAATCATTTACGGGTACAGAAATGGATTATGCTGTTGAAGTATGTGATGCAGTCATGGATGTCTGGGGTGCTAGCAAGGACAATAAAGTCATCATTAACTTACCAGCAACCGTCGAAATGGATACGCCTAATGTCTATGCGGACCAGATTGAATGGATCGGCAGACATTTCAAAGATCGTGAACGTGTCATTCTTTCTCTTCATCCACATAATGATAGAGGCACAGGCGTAGCTGCAACGGAGCTTGGCTTATTAGCTGGGGCTGATCGTGTTGAAGGTACATTATTTGGTAATGGTGAAAGAACTGGTAATGTTGATCTTGTGACGGTTGCTTTGAATATGTATACACATGGAGTTGATCCTAAGCTTGACTTCTCGCATATTAATGACATCAAGAAAATGTATGAACGCGTGACAAAGATGGAAGTGCCACCTCGTCAGCCATATGCTGGACAGCTTGTCTTTACAGCTTTCTCTGGCAGTCACCAGGATGCAATTAATAAAGGTATGCATAAATATCGTGAACGTGACAATAAGCAATGGGAAGTACCTTACTTACCAATTGACCCTGCTGATTTAAATCGTCAATATGAACCTATCGTTCGTATTAACTCACAGTCAGGTAAGGGTGGCGTAGCCTTTGTAATGGATACAGTCTTCGGCTATCATATTCCTAAAGCAATGCAGGCAAACTTCGCAAAAGTCGTTCAGAATATTTCTGAAGCGGAAGGTGAAGTCTCACCAGAACGTATCTTTGACACATTCACTAAAGAATATATTGATATGGAAGAACCATATAAATTCATCAGTCAGAAACTAATTGATGAAAGTGAAGATCCTACTAATGACTTCGATCGTAAGGTTATCTTAAAGATTATTGATCATGGTGAAGAGAAAACATTGGTTGGACATGGTAATGGTCCAATTGATGCTGTAAGAGATGCATTAAATAGTGGTTCCAATGTTCACTTCACATTACTTGATTATTCAGAACATGCTTTAACATCTGGCTCTTCTTCAAAAGCTGCTTCTTATGTTGAAATGCAAGGTGAGGGCATGCAGAGTGCAGAATGGGGTGTTGGTGTACATGCCAATATCACGACAGCTACCATTAAAGCAATGATTTCTGGTTTGAATAGAATTCATCGAGATTTAAGAAATAAGGAGGGCTAGAATGGAGCGATTGGTACTCTCAATCCTGGTTGATAATACACCGGGGGTATTGAATAGAGTTGCAGGACTATTCTCTAGACGTAGCTACAACATTGATTCCTTGACTGTTGGGGAAACGAATGATCCCCATATTTCAAGAATGACTGTTGTCTCTACAGGTGATGCTGAAACCCTAGAACAAATTGAAAAACAAGTGAGAAAACTTGAAGATGTGAAAGAGGTCTTTAAGTTGGAGGATACAAATTCCGTCTATCGTGAACTTGTCCTTATTAAAGTGGAATGTTCACATAAGGAACGTGTTGATATTGTATCGATTGTAGATATTTATCGTGGCAAGATTGTCGATGTCTCTCCTGATTCCATGGTTATTGAAATCACTGGGACACAGTCAAAAATCGATGGCTTGCTGGCAATGATGACAGACTTCAACGTCACGGAGATCGTACGTACTGGTATTGCAGGTATCGGTAGGGGTTTACGTGACGAAGATAAAGAAAAGATTAAAGCTAGATAACAGGGGGTAAGAAAAATGGCTAAAATCTATTATGACAACGATTGTGATTTAAGTTTAATGGAAGGAAAAAGAGTAGCAGTTATTGGTTATGGCTCACAGGGTCATGCACATGCATTGAACTTGAAAGATTCAGGTGTTGATGTCGTAGTTGGTTTATATGAAGGTTCTAAATCAGCTGCTAAGGCTGAAGCACAGGGCTTAAAAGTAATGAGCACTGCTGATGCTGCTAAATGGGCAAATGTCATCATGATCTTGATTCCTGATGAATTACAGGCTTCAGTATATAAGAAGGATATTGCTCCTTATCTTGAAGAAAATGATACATTGATGTTTGCACATGGTTTCAACATTCACTTCGGTCAGATCGTTCCACCTAAGTTCGTAGATGTTTCAATGATCGCTCCAAAAGCTCCAGGTCATACAGTACGTTCTACATATGTAGATGGTCAGGGTACTCCAATGCTTGTCGCTGTACAGCAGGATTACTCAGGTAAGGCTCATGACAATGCCTTAGCCTATGGTGCTGCACTAGGTGGAGCTAGAGCTGGCTTACTTGATACTACATTCAGAACTGAAACTGAAACTGACTTATTTGGTGAACAGGCCGTTCTTTGTGGTGGCGTTGTTGCCTTAATGCAGGCTGGTTTCGAAGTATTATGTGAAGCTGGTTATGATCCTAAGAATGCATACTTTGAATGTATCCATGAAATGAAATTAATCGTTGACTTAATTTACCAGTCAGGTTTCGCAGGTATGAGAACATCTATCTCTAATACTGCTGAATATGGTGACTATATCTCAGGTCCAAAGCTTATCACTGAAGATACAAAGAACGCTATGCGTAAGATCTTGAAAGACATCCAGGATGGTACTTTCGCAAAAGACTTCTTACTTGAAATGTCTGCTGGTGGACAGGCTCACTTCAGAGCTCTTCGTCAGTTAGCTAATGAACATCCATCTGAAAAAGTTGGTGCTGAAATCCGTTCATTATATTCATGGGCTGAAGACGACAAGTTATTAAACAACTAATTATTCAACAACACACACTTGTGTGTTGTCCTAAGGGAGTCAGTATTGACTCCTTTATGACAACGGATAAATGATGCGTATAAAAGGAGGAATAGATATATGGCAATGACAATGACGCAAAAGATCTTAGCTGCGCATGCAGGTAAAGATCATGTTGCACCTGGAGAATTAATTGAGGCCAAGCTTGATTTAGTGATGGCTAATGATATTACTGGTCCAATGGCTTTACCAATTATCAAGAAGATGGGTGGTCATGTATTTGATAAGGATAAAGTTGTATTTGTCCCTGATCACTTCACCCCAAATAAAGACATCAAGTCGGCTGAGAATGCTAGAGCAATCTTGAAGTTCTCATTGGACGAAGGTCTGACGCATATTATGGTGCAGGGTAAGAATGGCGTTGAACATGCGATTCTTCCTGAACGCGGGCTTGTTTATGCAGGACAGGCAGTTATTGGTGCGGATAGCCATACATGTACTTATGGTGCATTGGGTGCTTTCTCGACAGGCGTTGGAACAACGGATATTGCAGCAGGCATGGCTAAGGGGATTGCCTGGTTCAAAGTTCCTTCCGCTATTAAAATACATTTAACAGGAAAACTTCCACCATATGTGAGTGGCAAGGATGTTATCCTTCATATTATTGGCCGTATCGGTGTTGATGGGGCTTTATATCAGTCAATGGAATTTACTGGTGAAGGTGTCCAGGAATTATCGATGGATGATCGTTTTACCATCTGTAATATGGGTATTGAAGCAGGTGGTAAGAATGCCATTTTCCCAGTTGATGACAAGGCGCGTGAATATATGCGTAATGCTGGCGTAAGTGAATGGGTGGAATATGAAGCAGATGAAGATGCCCAATACGTAGAGACAGTAGAAGTCAATCTTTCTGACGTACGTCCAACAGTCGCCTTCCCACATTTACCAGGTAATGCTCATACTATTGATGAGGTTGAGGCAGCTGATAAGATTTATATTGATCAGGTTGTCATTGGATCTTGTACAAATGGTCGTTATTCTGATTTAGAAAAAGCAGCCAAGATTCTTAAAGGTCATACGGTTGCTGATAATGTCCGTGTGATGGTTGTCCCAGCGACTCAGAAGATCTTTTTACAGTGTGTTGATAATGGCTTAGTTGATATCTTCGTGAAAGCCGGCTGTGCTTTTAATACACCAAGCTGTGGTCCTTGCATGGGTGGTCATATGGGCGTTCTGGCAAAGGGCGAAAAGTGTGTTTCAACAACAAATAGAAACTTCGTTGGTCGTATGGGTGATACACAAGCGCTTATTTATTTAGCTTCACCTGAAGTAGCTGCAGCAAGTGCAATTGCTGGCTATATCGCTAATCCAGAAAAAGTAGGAGGAGAAAACTAATGCAGGCACATGGAAAAGTATTGAAATATGGGGATAATGTTGATACTGATGTGATTATTCCCGCACGTTATTTAAATTCTTTTGATGCGAAAGAACTGGCAAGTCATGCAATGGTTGATATTGATCCTACTTTCGTTGAAAGAGTCAATGATGGTGATTTGATTGTTGCCGGTAAGAATTTTGGCTGTGGTTCATCACGTGAACATGCTCCTCTTGCCTTAAAGACAGCTGGTGTATCTTGTATTATTGCTGATAGCTTTGCAAGAATCTTCTATCGTAATGCCATCAATATTGGCTTAGCTATTTGTGAATGTCCTGAAGCTGTCGCTGAGATTTCTGAAGGCGATGAAGTGAAGGTTGATTATGATACGGGTGTGATTACTGATGTAACAACGCATAAGACATATCAGGCACAGCCATTTCCACCTTTCATTCAGAAAATTATTACTGAAGGTGGTTTAGTGAATTATCTGAATAATCAGGAGTAGGATTATGGAAAAGAATATTGCAGTTATTAAAGGTGATGGAATTGGTCCAGAAGTTGTCAGTGAGACAATGAAGGTCTTAGATGCAGTTGGTCAAAAATACAACCATCAGTTCCATTACACACAGATCTTAATGGGTGGATGTTCGATTGATGCCTATGGTGAACCACTAACAGATGAGGCGCTTGCGATTGCGAAAAGCAGTGATGCTGTATTATTAGGTTCCATTGGGGGCAATACATCTACTTCGCCATGGTATAAGCTTCCTCCAGATAAAAGACCAGAAGCAGGGCTATTGAAGATTAGAAAAGAGCTTGGCTTATTTGCGAACTTAAGACCAGCTTATCTCTATCCTGAACTAGCTGATGCCTGTCCACTTAAAGAAGCAACAAGCGCTAAAGGCTTTGATATGATTATTGTCAGAGAGTTAACTGGAGGTCTTTATTTTGGCGAACGTTCGACAAAAGAAGTCAATGGTGAACTTGTCGCTCATGACAACTTGATTTATTCAGAAAGTGAAATTAGACGTATTGCGATTAAGGCTTTTGAAATCGCAAGAGTGAGAAGAAAGAAAATCACTTCTGTGGATAAGGCCAATGTCCTTGATTCATCACGCTTATGGCGTAAAGTTGTCAATGAAGTGGCAAAGGATTATCCAGATGTTGAAGTGGAACATATGTTGGTGGATAACTCAGCTATGCAGTTAGTTGCCAACCCATCACAGTTTGATGTTGTCTTAACTGAGAATATGTTTGGTGATATCTTAAGTGATGAAGCAAGTATGATTACAGGTTCGATTGGAATGCTTTCAAGTGCATCGCTTAGAGAAGACAAGTTTGGTCTCTATGAACCAAGTGGCGGATCCGCACCGGATATTGCTGGCAAGAATGTCGCTAATCCCATTGCAACAATTCTCTCAGGCGCGATGATGTTACGTTATTCATTTGATTTGAATAAAGAAGCAGATGCGATTGAACAAGCTGTTCGTGATGTCTTAAAAGAAGGCTATCGCACAGTTGATATTTATAAAGATGGTGACAAGAAAGTTTCAACAAGTGAAATGGGAGACTTGATTGCATCAAGAGTATAGGAGGGGTCATGTTATGAAAAGTGATAATGTCAAAAAGGGTGTTGAAAGAGCACCACATCGTTCATTATTTAATGCATTAGGTTTTACTGAAGAAGAAATGAAGAGACCATTAATTGGTGTTGTATCTTCTTATAATGAAATTGTCCCTGGCCATATGAACTTGGATAAAATCAGTGAGGCTGTGAAAAAGGGCGTTTATTTAGCTGGTGGTGTTCCAGTAGAAGTGCCTGCCATTGCCGTATGTGATGGTATTGCCATGAACCATACAGGTATGAAATATTCCCTTGTCACACGTGAATTAATTGCTGATTCAACAGAATGTCTAGCAACGGCACATCAGTTTGATGGTCTCGTCATGATTCCTAACTGTGATAAGAATGTCCCAGGCTTATTGATGGCGGCAGCACGTATCAATATTCCAACAATCTTTGTCTCTGGTGGGCCAATGTTGGCAGGAGCTGAAATTGATGGCAAGAGAACATGCTTATCAACACTCTTTGAAAGAGTTGGTCAGTATAATGCAGGCAAGATTTCTGCTGATGAATTGGAATATGCCGAAAAAGTATCATGTCCAACATGTGGATCATGTTCAGGGATGTATACTGCAAACTCAATGAACTGCTTGACCGAAGCACTTGGCATGGGCTTAAAGGGCAATGGTACGATTCCAGCTGTTTATTCAGCACGTATTCGCTTGGCAAAACATGCTGGTATGCAGATCATGAAATTAATTGAAGAAGATATTCGTCCAAGAGATATCATGAACGAAAAGGCATTTAGAAATGCAATGGCTGTTGATATGGCACTTGGCTGTTCAACAAACTCTATGTTGCATTTACCAGCTATTGCTCATGAAGCAGGCGTTGAATTGAATCTTGATATTGCCAATGAGATCAGCAAGAAAACACCTAACTTATGCCACTTAGCACCAGCTGGTGATACATTCATGGAAGATCTTGATTTAGCGGGTGGTGTTTATGCCGTGATGAATGAATTGGATTCACTAGGCATTCTTGAAACCGATGGCATCACATGTACAGGCAAGACAATCAAAGAAAATATTGCTGGTTGTGTGAATAGAAATCCAGAAATCATCAGACCGGTTGATAATCCATATTCAAAGACAGGTGGTATTGCCGTATTACGTGGTAATTTAGCACCAGATAGCTGTGTTGTAAAACAGTCAGCAGTGGCTCCTGAAATGATGACACATGAAGGTCCTGCAAGAGTCTTTGATTGTGAAGAAGATGCCATCAAGGCTATTCGTGGTGGCAAGATTGTCAAAGGTGATGTCGTTGTCATCCGTTATGAAGGTCCTAAGGGTGGTCCAGGTATGCGTGAAATGCTTTCACCAACAAGTGAAATTGCTGGCATGGGACTTGATAAGGATGTTGCTTTAATTACTGATGGTCGTTTCTCAGGTGCTACACGTGGTGCTTCAATCGGTCATATTTCTCCAGAAGCAGCTGTTGGTGGACCTATTGCCTTAGTTGAAGAAGGCGATATCATCTCTATTGATATTCCTAATAATAAGATTAATGTCCTTGTCGACGATGCGACATTAGCAGCACGTAAAGAAAAATGGCAGCCAAGAACACCTAAAATCAATACAGGTTATCTTAAGAAATATGCAGCCATGGTTACAAGTGCAAATACAGGGGCAGTATTAAAAGTAGATAACGAAGATTAATGAAGATTGGAGGAATACGCATTGAAGTTAAAAGGATCTGATATCGTTGTTGAATGCTTGCTTGAACAGGGCGTTGATACAGTCTTTGGCTATCCAGGAGGAACAATCCTTGAAGTCTATGACTCACTCTATAAATATCAGGATAAAATCAATCATGTACTCACATCCCATGAACAAGGGGCAGCTCATGCCGCCGATGGTTATGCAAGAGTGACAGGTAAAGTCGGTGTGGCAATGGCGACATCTGGACCTGGTGCGACAAACCTCGTAACTGGTATTGCGACTGCCTACATGGACTCTATACCAGTTGTTTTCATTACTGCCAATGTTGCCGCAAGCAGCTTAGGTAAGGATGGTTTCCAGGAAATTGATATCAAGGGAGTCACTATTCCTATTACGAAACATAATTATATTGTCAAAAGAGCGAAAGACATTGCACCAACAATTAGACGTGCTTTCGAAATTGCGAAAGAAGGAAGACCAGGCCCTGTCTTGATCGATATCACAAAGAATGCAACTATTGAATCAGCTGAATATGAATCAAAAAAGCCAAATCCAGTAACAGCAAACTTTGATGAATATACGGATAGCCAGATTGATAAAGCTATTAAAATGATCAATGAAGCTGAGAAGCCATTTGTCTTTGTCGGTGGTGGCGCTATTGCTTCAGAATGTTCTACCGAATTAAGAGCATTTGTCGAAAAGATCGATGCCCCCGTTTGTGATAGTTTGATGGGTAAAGGTGCTTTTGATGGCCTTTCTCCTCGCTATTGCGGCATGCTTGGCATGCATGGTACGAAGGCAAGTAACTTGGGCGTTTCTAAATGTGACTTGCTGGTGGTTATTGGGGCTCGCTTTAGTGATCGTGTGACTGGCAATACAAAGACATTTGCGAAGGATGCAAAGATTATTCAGTTAGACATTGATGATGCTGAAATCAACAAGAATATTCATGTCAATCTTGGATTAGTTGGTGATGCCAAGCATATCTTACGTGCTATCACTGACAAGATGACACAGCAGAATCATCCTGCCTGGATGAAGAAGATTCGTGAATATAAAGACCGTTTCCCATTAAAATATGATACGGATAAATTAACTTGCCCATATATCATTGAACAAATAGACTTACTGACAGATTCAGAAGCGATTATCTCTACAGATGTAGGACAGCATCAGATGTGGACAGCACAGTATTATCACTTCAGACATCCCCGTCAGTTCCTGACTTCAGGTGGTCTTGGTACAATGGGTTATGGCTTAGGAGCGGCTATTGGTGCAAAATATGGCGCACCAAACAAACCAGTCTTCAATATTGCTGGTGATGGTTGCTTCAGAATGAATTTGAATGAGCTTGCGACAGCATCAAGATATAATGTCCCAATTATCCAGGTTGTCATCAACAACCAGGTATTAGGCATGGTTAGACAGTGGCAGACATTATTCTATGGTAAGCGTTATTCCAATACCGTCCTAACAGATAAAGTTGATTTTGTGAAAACAGCTGAAGGACTTGGTTGTGAAGCCATTTCCGTACGTACAAAAGAAGAGGTTGTGCCAGCGATTAAGCATGCCCTTGAGGCTAATGGACCAATTGTCCTTGATTGTCATATTGATCAGGATGATAAAGTCTTCCCAATGGTAGCACCTGGTGCAGCTATCTCTAAAGTCTTTGATGCTGATGACTTGGCAAAACAAAAACAGTAAAAAAAGCAATGCCACATTGTGACATTGCTTTTTAAAACAGATAAATTATCATAACAAGTGCAACATATGAAAAGTTCATAGGAATTATCTATGCTACTATGTGAGTGACCAAAAAAACATAGAATGGAGATAAGCCTATGAACTATAACCATATTAACATAAATGAGCGTTCCTGCATCTATCAATTTCTCGGTCTGGGCATGAGTATACGTGGGATTGCAAAGGCACTTCATAGAAGCCCTTCCACCATTTCCCGAGAGATAAAAAGGAATTCATACCGTGCCCGGAGCAATTTCAAAGAGCATGATAGATATTTTCCTGTAAAAGCCCAGGAAAAATATGAAGAA
>NZ_JNKU01000011.1 GCF_000702165.1 Sharpea azabuensis DSM 18934 | reverse complement strand
GATATGGGGAAAAATGGTGACAACAGAATACGTGAATGGTCGAATCTCTATAAAGCTAACGGGCAAGAAGCTCTCAAGCCTAAAGAAAGAAATTCATCTTACTCAAAAGAATTCAAAGAAATGGTCGTTCAGGATTATGTACAGAACGGACTGTCACCGGACGAACTGGCAACAAAATACAATATTTCCAGTAAAACAGTCATCGTTCAATGGATCAAGCGGTATAATAACCATATAGAGCAGAGGGATTATTGTCCCCATCCGGAGGTCTATATGGCAGAAAGAAAACAACAAAAGAAGAAAGAATGGAGATCGTTCAGTACTGCATAAATCATGATTGCAATTATAAAGAAACAGCCGCAAAATATGGCTGCAGCTATTCCCAGGTCTATTCATGGGTACGCAAATATGACAGGCAGGGAACAGATGGCCTGAATGACAACCGCGGACATCGCAAGGCAGAGGAAGACCTTACTGACATGGAAAGACTGGAAAGGGAAAACAAACGACTGAAGGAAGAACTGAGACGAAAAGAAATAGAGGTCATGTTCTTAAAAAAACTCAGCGAATTAGGGAGGGGGCGATAGAGAATGCGCCGAAGATTGCTCAGCCAGCACTGCGGCATAAGATAAAGACATGGATTTATGAATCAATTCAAACAACGAGCAGTGACGAACAGTGTTCCATACAGTATCTGTGTCAGCTGGCTGGAATATCCAGGGCATCCTATTATAAATGGATCCATCGCAAGCCATCCAGAGTGGACATAGAAGATGCAAGGATACTTCCCCTCATGCGGGCCATTGCCGATGAAAACAACAGCCTGTTTGGCTATCAGAAGATGACCTATGCGCTCAATAATAACAGTGATGTGAAGTATAATCGCAAGCGTATCTATCGCATCATGGCCGTCAATGGCATAGAATCTCATTTCCGCATTGGCCGGCGTCATTCCAATTACAGGAAACAAAGGATAACGTACTGGATTGGGATTTCAATGCCGAAGCAACGAATCTGAGATGGGGTACCGACATAACCGAACTGAAATACGCTGGTGATAAATTATATGTCAGCACGATCCTTGACCTGTATGACCGATATCCGGTTGGCGTTGTCGTCAGCAGAAGAAACGATACCAAACTGGTCAATGATACATACTTCATGGCCATCACCTTGAATCAGGGAGCTACTCCGCTCCTGCACAGCGACAGAGGATTTCAATACACACGCAAGGTATTTTCCAGGATGCTTGAGAATGACGGACTGACACAATCCATGTCACGGGTTGGCCATTGTATCGATGACGGACCAGTAGAATCCTTTCAGGGATTCATCAAGGATATGGCCAGGGTTCTATTTGCGTATGAAGAAGCTGCAGATATCATTTACAGGACATATGAATACTATATCTATAGATATCCACAGAAACGTTTTCATGGGAAGACTGCAAATCAGGTAAGACAGGAAGCACTGACTGCAGTTACACCAGAACAGTATCCAATTGCACCAAACAGAAGAATAGAACGATTCTGGGAAGGGATTGAGAAGAGCAAAGCAAAACATCAGGCGCAAGCACAACAATAAAAAAACAAGGCCAAATCTAATTGACCTTGCTTGGTAGTTGTTTTGGATATTTTCTCTGTCTACTTGATAGGGATCATATCATATCCACCGTTTAACGTTTACATGCATCAAGAACAAACTTGCCAACAACAAGTACAACTAATCCCGCAAATAGACGTACAACTACATGTATAGGAATAATTGTTGGTGTAAATGACCAGTAATAGAACACCTTTCCATATAAGAATGCTCCTACAAAGCTTGCAATCGCAAGTGATAAAAGCATCTTATTGTTCTTTTTCAAGGCAAGAGCAAGAAGCACAAGAGCTAAGCCAAAATCACCAAAGCATAAAGCAAAGACTGCATTACAGAGAATAGCGTAACCAAGTGTTACATCACGCTTTCCTGCTTCCGGATGTGAAAGAGCTTCGAAATCTTTGAGCACACCTGCGTTATTTGTTTCTGTAGGCACTTCAAGCTTCTGGTCAGTAATTGCATCTGTTGGCAATTCTGTAAAGTTCATGTCATTAATATTCTTAAATAACTGCTTGAATGCTGGAATATGATTTGTTGTGATAAATCCCGATAAAGAATACTTTGTCAACAAATCTAAGACATACTCTTTTTCCTGTTCAAGCTTATCTAAATGTAAAGCTGTCGCATAAAGCTTCTGTAATTTTAATGTTTCTTTATCTTTGATAAGATCAAGTTTGCCATCCATATGAATGATATATTCATCCATTGCATTCTTTTGTTCATTTAGTGCATTAAGTGCATCTGTATTTGTGCCATGGACAATCTTAGGCATTTCAATCTTTTTAAAATTCAATGCACCAAAGATATTATCGATTTCACCAATATCTTTATTTGTCGCAATATAATAGAGCCAAGTCTCTTTTGCACCTTTCTTTAAGAAATCATAAACAAAAGGTCGTTCTAAATAATACTTGAGATTATCCATCTGACTATTGTCTAAAGAACCAAAGCGTACAGTAAGATAATTTGCATTCATCAGATCTTCAACATTGATATTCTTTGTTGTACATTTGTTTAAGAATTCAATAACTTCTTTATTCTCATTTAAATCATGAAGAATGTTTTCTTTGATCTTATCTATTTCATCAATCTGTGCATTGATATCATTTAAATATTTTTTTGTCGCTTCTAAGTCCACTGAAATATCAGGACTTAATTCTGCATTTAAGTCTAGATGTAATCTTTTTGCACTATCAACAACTTCCCTTTGCAAATCTTCATAGTCTCTTGTAGGTGTAAGGGTATGAACATCCTTAAGTTCATGTGCAAGCTGACTTGAAGGGATAGGATGATAAAACTCTGAATGATCCAAAATATCTAAGACTTCCATAAGGTTTTCCTTAGGGAAGACAAGGTTAAGAATCTTCGTTTCGATAACTGCCATATGTCTACCTTCCTTCTAAACGTAATTATTTAACTCCTCATTATTTCATTAGTCAAGCGTAAATATCGTAAATACATTAGATATATATCTATCATATTTTACTAATATATTTATTTGGCATATGAAAGAAAATATGTATAATGATGACGGTGATAATATGAGAGAATTTCAAGAAAGAATGCAAATGCTTTTAAAAGATGATTATGAAAACTTTGCCGAAGCATTAAAAAAAGATGATGTTAAAGCATTATATCTAAATCTTAGAAAAGAGAATGCCAAGAACATCCTCAATCAACAATTTATTACAAAGCATCCCTATGTATCAGCAGGTTATTATTATGATGAGAAGCACTATCATCCAGGACGTTCACCCTATTTTCTAGCTGGGCTCTACTATATCCAGGAACCAAGTGCCATGCTTGTTGCCGAAAAACTACCTATTGAAGAAAACGATTATGTCTTAGATATGTGTGCTGCTCCTGGTGGAAAAAGCTGCATGGTTGCAAATAAGCTTGGTAAGCAAGGCTTATTAATAGCGAATGATATCAATTTATCCCGTGCTAAAGTCTTGAGTGAAAATATCGAACGCTTTGCCATAGAACAAGCCATTGTGACTTCAACAGATCCTAAAAGATTTGAAAAGATTCTTCCTGGCTTTTTTGACAAGATCATTCTTGATGCACCATGCTCAGGTGAAGGCATGTTTCGATCAAAAGACCTTGCAAAAGAGACTTGGAGTCTTGAAAAAGTAAAAGAATGTGCCTTGATTCAAAAAAGACTTATTGATACTGCTTATAAGCTATTAAAGCCCGGTGGACTGTTAATGTATTCTACCTGCACTTATTCTATTGAAGAAAATGAAGATAATGTACGCTATGCCTTAGAGCATTATCCTATGGAATTAATGCCTCTTGATCATCAAGGTGGCATGAGTGAGGGAGTAGATATGCCTGAAGCTATTCGTTGTTATCCACATCGTTATCAAGGTGAAGGTCAGTTTATGGCTTTACTGAAAAAGTGTGATGATGAGGACAAACATAAATATAAATCAATCAAGCCAAAAATAAGTCATGAGGCATTAAATATAGTTACTAAGTTCTATCAAGATAACCTTAATGTCAATGTCCCTGATCATCTCTATGAAAATAATGGCCATATTTATAAGATCATGCCCCAATTCCCTGATCTAGGCAAAATTCAAATATTACGTCGTGGTCTTTATTTAGGTGAAGTGCGTAAAAACTACTTCATTCCAAGCTACTCGCTTGCCCTCAGCCTTAAGAAAGAGGATTTCAAACACTATTATGATTTTCCAAATGACAGTGAAGAAATCAAAAAATGGATTCATGGTGAAGCATTGCCAGCATGTAATGGTAAAGGTTTTGGAGGCATACTTGTAGATGGATATCCCCTTTCCTTTTATAAAGAAAGTAATGCCATTAAAAACCTCTTTCCTAAAGGTCTTAGAAGATAGCATGATTATGTGAATTATGTGAAATCTTAAAATCTTAAGAAATTTCTTAATTTTCTTAAGATTTATGTTATAATGAAGCGCGTAAGGAGTTGATATGTTTGAAGAAGAATAAAATTATTGGTCTAGTTCTAGCCTCAGCAATGGTATTCCCTTTAGCCGCAGGTTCAGTAAAAGAAGCAAAAGCAGAAAATTTTAGTGGTAAAGAAAAACAATATTATACATTATGTTCATCTAGCTCATTAACAGTAGCTAACAAGAAAACTTGTAAAGAATTTAATGCCTATTTAAAAAACAAAAATGCAGATCTCAAAAAGAATATTGATGCTGCAAGTAATACAATTTCATCAAGTGAAGATAGCATTAATGCAATCGTTAAAAAGATTGACGATTTAGACAAACAGATTGCAAGCTATGAAACACAAATCAAGGATGTCACTGCTTCAATCGAACAGACACAAAAAGATATTGAAGCAAGCAAAGAAAAACTCAAAGAAAGAATCTATGCCAACCAGTCCAACGTTAATTCAAAAGTTAACGTAAGTTATATCTTTGGTGCTAAGAGCATGACAGATTTCTTCTCAAGAGTTTCTGCCCTAGCTGACATTAAAGAATCTGATGAAGATTTAATTAATCAGATCAAGACAAAAGAAGCACAGTTAAAGACACAGCAAGAAACACTTACAACATCTAAGAAAGCCTTAGAAACTTCTAAGACTACTGCTGAAAATGATAAAGCTGTTCTTTATCAGAAGATCAGTGGTGCTAAGACATCACTTGAAGAAAGCAAGAAAGCTTTACAGTCAAATACAGACTCAATCACATTAATCGCAAGCAATATGGCTGCCATTCAGGAAGCAACTACAAAAGCTACTGTCAGCAAGTCTGAAGTACAGAAAACAACTGTTGCCTTAAGTGGAAATAGTTCTGTTGGCGCGAAAGTTGTCTCACTTGCTTTAAGCAAACAGGGCTGCATGTATTTATGGGGCGCAGCTGGACCTAACCGTTTTGACTGTTCTGGTTTAGTAAGCTGGGCATTAAATAATGCTGGCGTTAATGTTGGACGTTTAACATCAGGTGCTTTTGCATCAGCTGGTAGAGCTGTTGATAGAAGCCAGTTACAGCCAGGTGATATTATTACATTTGGTTCACCAGTACATCACGTTGGTATCTATATTGGTGGTAATCAGTTCGTTCATGCTCCATCTACTGGTAAGCCTGTACAGGTTTCTTCATTAACTGGTTATTATAGCAAAAACTATCATAACGCTAGAAGATTATGGTAATTCTTAAGGATTTGGGTAACCAAATCCTTTTTTCTATTTTAAAAGAGGATGTTTTGACATCCTCTTTTCTACTAACATTTAATTTGAAGGCATTTGCCATCAGGACCCGGTGTTGTATTTAAGTAGTCAGCAATCTCTTTCTTAGCAATCGAAGATGCTACCACACATTTATTAGGTGTTTGCACCTCCCCTTCTACGAGCGCTTCAGCCAATCCATGACATCCAGGATAACCACATCCACCACAGTTGACACCAGGCAATTTATCAGTTACAACATCAATTCGCTGATCAACTTCAACCTTAAGATATTTATGGGCAATGCCAAGCATCATGCCTAGTACGCCACCTATGATCATTAAAGCAATCACTGCATTCATTTCATTTCACCTTCTTTATAATGTCCACAAGCAATATTTGCACACCCCTGACAGGCAGTAAAATCCGTCTTACAGTCATCAGGCTTTTTTGTATGTCTATTTAATAAATATGTACCGATATAGACACAAACAAGAATCGCAAACCAGATTATTGCATATACCATCAGACAACACCTGCAATTCCCATAATTGCACAAGCCATGATACCGGCAGTAATAAGAGCAATTGGTGCTCCTTTGAATGATGTAGGGACATCAGCTATCTCAAGTCTCTGACGAATCGTCGCAAAGATATAAATGACAATCAAGAAGCCTAATGGCACAGCAATGCCTGCCACAGCTGCTTCTATCAGATTATAGTTAGCAGTAATATTATCCAACGCTACACCTAATACAGCACAGTTCGTGGTAATTAAAGGAAGATAGACACCCATTGATTTATAGATATCAGGACTCGTTTTCTTTAAGAACATTTCAAGAAATTGTACTAATGATGCAATGACAAGAATAAATGTAATTAGGTCCATATAAGTAATCTTTAATGGCACAAGAACATAATAATAGAGCAACCAAGTAATAATTGAAGATAGGAAAATGACAAAGATAACAGCAATGCCCATATTCAGTGCATTCTTAGGATTCTTTGATAAGCCCATGAGCGGGCAGATTGCATAGAACTTTGATAAGACAACATTATTAACAAATGTCAAGGCGATAAAAAGTCCAAATAGCTTCATCATTTTTTCACACTTCCCTTCTTATCAAGTTGCTGATCAACTTTCAGGGCCTTTTTCATCTTGCGATTATTAATAAAAGCAAGAATACAGCCAAGTGTTAAGAAAGCTCCTGCAGGCAACTTAAATAAAGATATAGCATATTCATCAAACAAATGGAGATCAAAGAAAACCTGTGTACTATTAAACGGATTATAGAAGGACAAGCCACCCGTACCAATAATTTGTCTAAAGAAAGCAATAATGAATACTGCTAACGTATAGCCAATCCCCATGCCTAGTCCATCAAGAACTGAATCAAGTGGCTTATTCTTACTCGCAAAGCTTTCTGCACGACCAAGAATAATACAATTGACAACAATCAAAGGGATAAAGACACCAAGACTTGTATAAAGTGAAGGTGTATAGGCATTCATTAAGAGCTGCACGCATTTTACAAGCGTGGCAATAATAATGATAAAGACAGGTATACGGATCTCATCAGGGATGATTTTACGCAATAATGAAATAATGAAATTGCTGGCAACTAATACAGCTGTTACTGCCATTCCCATTCCAATCGCATTAGTTAATGAGGTTGATATGGCAAGAGAAGAACACATTCCTAGCATCATGACAAAGATAGGATTTTCTTTACAAATGCCATTAGTTAATATTTTAAGCTTTTTCATGTTCTCCCTCCTTACTGATAATTCTTTTGATAATGAGCTGTGGCCTGATTGATGCCCTTGACGACTGCTTTAGAAGAGATCGTTGCTCCAGAAAGTGTATCAATCCCAGCACCAATCTTTTTCTTATCGATGTGATCAGCCATTTCCTTCGTACCAACACGGCTGCCAAAGCCACTTGTTTCCGTTGTAACATCAATAGGTGAATAGCCTAAATACTTCCCACTTTGATCAAGTGCAACAAGATAAACAATATTGCCACCATATCCAGGTGTAGAAATCTTATAGACATATCCTTCTAGCTGCTCACCTTTTTTAGCTTCATAGATATTTTCAATGAGATTATAAGTTTTATGATTGAATGATATAGATTTGAATGTACTTTCTTTATAAATTGCATTGAGCTGCTTTGTTTCAGCTTCTTTTTGGGCATTTGTAATGATTGGATTTGTAAGATTAAAGACATAACTCATAGCCCCAGCTGATAAGCCAGCAACTAAGGCAAGAAAGATTGTCAGTTTAACAATGAGCTTCATAGAACTCACCTACTTCACTTTGTTTTTGTGGCTGAAGGGTAGTGCTGATGCCACCAATAGTCCCCATGCCAATACATAACATAATAAGAATGATTGCGATTTGTTTTGAATGATGTTCACTTGTTCTACCAAGGATAAGTGAATCAATCCAAGGTGTCAGCATATTCATAATCAAGATTGAAAAAAGAACACCTTCAGGATAATTGGCTTTCAAGCGAATAAGCAAAGTTAAGAAGCCTAAAGAAATACCATAAATGATTTTGCCAAGTGGTGAACTTGGGGAAGTAACAGGATCGGTCGCCATCAAGATTGCCCCGATCATCAGACCACCAAGCATAAGATGACGTGCACAATTCACAAATGGATTAATGCCTAATACAAGCCCACTTACCAAGGCAAATAAAGCAACACTGCCAAGATAGCCAAGAGTAATACGTGGATCATAGACATGGCGCAGTGCTAATATGACACCAATAATAACCAAAAGGATGATTAAGCCCTCACCCAATGCCCCATCATGCATGCCAAGTAGTAAATCCTTAAGTGAATAAGGGAATGCTGATGTGCCAAACCAATTCGTTTTAGCAAGCGCAGTTGCTGGTGTTGGTGATGTTGAAGCATCAATAAGAGAAAGACTATTTGTCAGCTTTGAAGCAAATGAAAGATGTACGACAACACGTCCGACAAGAGCCGGATTAAAGATGTTCTGGCCAAATCCCCCATAGACAAGCTTACCAAAGAATGTAGCAATAAAAGCCCCGATCACAACCACATAATATGGTGTCCCAATTGGTAAGGTAAGGGTAAAAATGATGGGCGTATTAAGGCAGAAAGAATCAGTGATAATGCTTTTCATAGGCTTTTGATGAATCCATGCCCAGACGCCTTCTGTTATAAGAGCTGTCAAGATGGCCATAATGTACATTCCAAATGCTTTGAGGCCATAGTTAATATTATGACGATAAACCTGCATAAGAATAGAAGCAATCGCAAGTGTTACTTCTGCAATCAGCAAATCACGCATGATTGTAGTCGTAGATTGTGGCTGACGATAGGCAGGTGTTGTTCGTTTCATTTTAATAATCATGCTTTTTTCCTCCTTAATGTCAGACCATAACGACGTTTCCCTTTAGCAACAAAGTCTGTGACTTCGATTTTGCTTGGGCAGATATAAGAACACATGCCACACTCAACACAGCGCATGACATCAAGTTTTCCTAATAAATCACTATCATTTGCCTTTTCTGCCTGCATTATACGCACAGGCTGGAGATGCATTGGACAATGCAAAGTGCACTCACCACATTTTAAGCATGCAAAAGTATGTTCTTCCTGCTTTTTAAGAACCGTAATCGCATTCATATATTCAGAAATAACGAACTGATCATTGGTAATTGAACGCCCCATCATCGGTCCACCAGCAAGCACATAACCCTCACCATCGGCAATATAGCCACCAATAGCTTCAATAATCTCATGAACTGGTGTTCCAACTCTTACTCTAATATTTGTTGGATATTTAATACCGTTACCACTTACTGTAACAAGTCGCTCAATCACTGGCATACCACTACGAATACCATTACTCAAGCTGATTGCACTGGCGGCATTATCAACAATGACATGGGCTTCACTTGGTAAGCGGTCATAAGTACGTTTTGTAACTGTTTCAATCAACAGGCGTTCCCATCCCATCGGATAGACATCAGGTACTTGTGTAACTGAAATATGTTCATAACTTTTCGCCATTGCTTGCAATCGAGCATACAATTCTGGTTTGCCAACCTTAATCGCAATAATTGCACACTTAGCACTAGCTGCTTTTCTAAAAAATTCAGCACCATCAAATAAAGCTTTTGTTTGAAGCATCATTTCATGGTAATCACTAGTAATATAAGGTTCGCATTCAACACCATTAATAATAATGGTATCAACATCTTTGACCCCTTCATATTTCTTATAGGTTGGAAACCCAGAACCACCCATACCGACAATACCAAGCTGCTTGATTGCATCAACAATATTTTCTTGTGTCATGTGATCTGGATCTTTGATATCAATAACTTTTATTTTCTCATCTAGATGATCATTAGCTATGATGATATGGTTCTGCTGACGCTTAGTTGCGTGCATGCGTTTCTCCACCCCTTTGACAACACCTGAAACAGATGCATAGAGTGGAACATACATGCTCTTGCGTACAGCTAAAAGGCTGCCAATCTTTACATGATCTCCTTCTTTTACAAGTACTTCAAAATCGGTCGCAGTTCCATTTACTAATGGAATGGCAATCGTATCACCAACAGGACATTGGGCAATTTCACCATGCATAGTCAAGTCTTTATGGCCTGCAAGATGTGCTCGTCCCTTGCCGGTAAACAATCCCATACAACCCCCTCCTTTACACTACAAATATTATTATAGCATTGAAATTGTTAATTGTAAGGGTTTTCATAAAGATATATTTTTCACAATGAAAAAGGAGAAGCTAATCTTCTCCATCATAAATCTGACCAATACGTTCATCAATCTTATGCACCGAAATACCTAATTCACGATACTGTTTTAATAATGTCTGCAACGTATTTTCAACTCGCTCATAGCGATCACGCATTCGATCGCTATTTTCTTTTAAAGCAACAATTTCTTTTTCAACACGTTGAAGATTTTGTGAACGTTTGAAATCCTTTGTAATATTGATTAATGTAAAAGCGACTCCCATCAAAGTAGAAGGTGAGGTTATCAGTACATGTGCTTTATAGGCTTCATCGATAAGAGAACTCTCTTCCTGACAAATATAGAGGTAGATAGCTTCACTAGGAATAAACATAATGGCTTCTTCTAGCGTCTCTTCCCCAATGTATTTTGAAGCAATATCATGTATATGCTTCTTTACATCTCTACGAAATGCCCCTTTAGCATCATGATTTTGTGCATCATCTAGACGGGCATAGTTTTCAACCGGAAACTTGCTATCAATTGCAAGCACTCTGTCGCTACCTGGAATATGCAGCACTGCATCAGCAATTTTACCATTGTTAAAGCGAAATTGTGTTTCATAGATTGCATCACTTTCACCTAAATAGATGGATAATAAATGATAAAGCGTATATTCACCAAAATTCCCACGCTTTTTATTATTAACCATAATATTATTCATTGCATTAACGCTCGTTGCAATACGACTAAGTTTAGCATCAGAAACACCAAGATATTCCCTGGTTTTCATTGTTTCCGACAAAATCATTGCAAAACTTTTTTCATAAGCTTCTTTATTGGCTTTATCTTCAAGTAAAGTACGGGTATTGTCTTCAATCCCCTTTTCGATTCTTGAGAGTTCTCGGGTGTGATCTTTTTTCATGAGATTCATAATTAATAATACAATCACAATCGCAAAGCCAATCACTATTAATACATTCGTCATAAAATCCCTCCCAACAAAAACCGATAGCTTACGCTACCGGTACTACTTTCTGACAAGTTTTACAACAGATCTTACTCTTGCTGTATAAGGTTCACTATCAAGAGCTACATATTCATCAAGCTTATAGCGCTTTGATAATGCTGTTATTGTTTTAGCGGCAGAAGCAACATTGTCACTAATAAAGATAATTGAAGGAATAAGTGATTTGATGATGGATTCTTGTAAATCTTCATCAAGAACTTCTTTATTTAAATGAATGAGCAATGTGTCAAAGTCATTCTTCTTGCTTTGATAAGTGAATTCTTCAACAACATCCCCCTTCGCAAACATCTTATTCATCATGCCATTCTGAAGGGCATTTCTATTGGCATCTTCTACATGCCAGCTCTCAACCTCAAGAGCGATGGTATCATTATCAAGTTCAGACTCAATAATGCCATTACCCGCATATAATGAAAGCAATAAATCCTCTTTTTTTATCAAGCGCTTGAGAACTTCCAAAAGCTTTAAGTCCATGACAGGGTTTTCTAATATATCACTCTTGATTGATAAGCTGTATTCATGTTCTTTAAAATGATATGTCTGTAAATGCTCGCCATAAATACGCTTATAGCCTTTTTCTTCAAATTCCTGATATTTTGCTGTATTGATACTATAATAGACACTTGATACATATGGGAGTTTCTCAATCTCATCCGTTACAAGCTGCTTAATACCATCCGTACCTGTTATAAAGACAATTGATAATGAGTCTTCTACTTGCTTAACCATGATAAAACGTAGACCTCTTTGCATACGGTCATTGTAATCATGACAGTTATATTTATTTAAAATATCTTCTATTGCAACTAAGGTGTTGTTGATGATATCTGTCTGTAAGAAGCAATGATTCATAAATGTAAAATAGCGATTACCACGCTGATAAACCCCAATGGCAAGCTTGCCCTTATAATAGCCAATTGGGAATCCAATTTCATGGCGATAGCCAGTTGGTTCACTTGACTCAATGACAGGCTTTAGATTGATTGTATCAAGATCAATATCCGTATATTTCATAAGCGATTCTTTAATCATCTCTCGCTTATAATTTAATTGATCATTATAGCGCATATGCATAAAGGCACAGCCCTGGCAGTTTCGAGATTCACGGCAAGGTGAAGGAATGCGCTGAGATGACTTCTTATAGAATTTGACAATATGACCAAGCATATAACGTCTTTCTTCCTTGTCAATCTGTATATCCACCTCATCACCTACAAGCCCCTGATTGACGAAACAGATCTTCTTTCTGATATAGCAGATACCTTCTCCATTAATACCTAATCCTTTTATTGTCACTCTTTCGATACGCATAACTTCCTCCTATAACGTTCTTTTCCTTCATGACTATACCACATTTTTTCATCATAAAGAAATATTTTATGAAAAACAAAAGAAGAACTATTCTTCGTCCTTCTCTTGCTGAATTTCTAATACTAACTCTGTAATACGGTTATTGGCTACTTTACGTATTGTGAATTCACAATGATCAATGGTAACCTTTTCTCCAGCCTGAGGTGTTCCATTGACTTCACCGAGCACTAAGCCACCAATCGATTCAAAGTCTTCTGTCACAAAGTTTGTCCCACATGTTTCATTGACTTCATCTATGTCTACCGAACCATCCAGTATATACTTATGATCACCAATTTCATGAATAACCTTTGATGAATCCTCATCATATTCATCATCAATTTCCCCAACGATTTCCTCAACAATATCCTCCATTGAGACAATACCGCTCATAATGCCATATTCATCAAGAACAATAGCGAGTGAGACATGTTCTTTACGCATTTTAGCAAAGACATCATTAATAGGATTAAACTCATAAACAAAGAAAGGCTGACGCATATAGCTTTTAATTCTAAAGTTCTCACGATCAACACCTAAAGCCATCAATAAATCCTTAACGTTCAGGACACCAATAAATCTATCCAAATCATCAGAATGAACAGGAATACGTGAAAACTGGTTTATTCTAAGGACGTTCATTAATTCATCATAAGTCACATCATCTTCAACAAATGTTACTTTTATACGTGGTGTCATGATTTCTCTGATTTCTGTATCACCAAATTCAAAGACATTATGCAACATTTCTTTTTCTTCATCCTCAAGAACACCTTCTTCATGGCTGACATTCACAATTGTTTTTAAATCATCTTCAGTCATTGTTGGTCCTTGATCTTTTTGATCACCTAAGAGCTTGATAATCCCTCTTGATATAGCTGTAAGAAGGACTACAACAGGTGTAAATAATAGGCGATTCGCACGTAAAATCTTACATGTTGCAAGAGAAATGGACTCAGCCGAATTGCTTGCCATTGTTTTCGGTGTAATTTCCCCAAAAACAAGAATAACTAATGTTACAACACCTGTCGCAATAGCCACACCGATTCCCTGATTACCTAAGAAGCTAATCACAAATGATGTTGTCAAAGCTGAAGCTGCTGTATTGACAATATTGTTACCAACAAGAATCGTGCTTAAAAGCTTATCAGAATCTTGTAAGAGCTCATCCACAATCTGAGCACGTGCCTGTTTAGGATCACTGTCATCTTCTGCTCTTGTTTTGATTCTAATCTTGCTGACAGACATAAAAGCCGTCTCAGCAGATGAATAGAATGCAGATAAGCCTATTAAAATAATGAAAAGCACTAACATTGATATTTGACTCGAGTCCAAAATAAAATATATCTCCTTTATTTAAAATTCTTTTTCTCCACAATTATAGCAAATATCCCTTTATGTGTAAAATAGAGAAAGCGAGTTCACCATTTCTTAATATTTTCATAAAATTCCATTTGACTTACCTGCATACAAAAAGACTAGCAATCTGCTAGTCCTATTGTTTGTCATTAACGAGGCATAACTTTTCTAATTAATGCTCTAAAGTCATCCATTGTTGCATCTCTTGGATTGCCTGGTGCGCATGCATCAGCTGCTGAATCCTTAGCGAGCTGCTCAACATCTTCTTCTTTTAAGCCATTGATATAATCTGGAATACCAACATCTTTACCAAGCTGTTTAACAGCATCGATAGCGGCCTGACGATATTCTTCCTGACTCATTTCATCAACGCCCTTAACACCCATCGCACGGGCAATTTCTCTGAATTTTTCACCAGTATATTCTTTGTTGAACTCCATAACAACCGGAAGCATAACGGCACATGCTACACCATGAGGTGTGTCATAGTGTGCTGAGAATGTATGCGCGATAGAATGGGCAATACCTAAGCCAACATTTGAGAAGCCCATACCTGCAACATATTGTGCTAAAGCCATATTTTCCTTCGCCTTAGGATCTTTCTTAACAGCGCCACGTAAGTTTTCTGCAATAAGCTTGATAGCTTCAAGATGGAACATATCTGTCATTTCCCAGGCAGCTTTAGTTGTATAACCTTCAATCGCATGTGTTAAGGCATCCATACCTGTAGAAGCAGTTAATGCTTCAGGCATGCTCATCATCATCTGTGGGTCAACAACTGCATACATTGGAATATCATGTTCATCGACACAGACGAACTTTCTTTCTTTTTCTGTATCAGTAATGACATAGTTAATAGTAACTTCAGCAGCAGTACCAGCTGTTGTAGGAACAGCGATAGTAGGTACAGCATGGTTCTTTGTAGGAGCTACACCTTCAAGAGACTTAACGTCCGCAAATTCAGGGTTAGTAATAATAATACCGATAGCTTTTGCAGTATCCTGAGCAGATCCACCACCAATTGCGACAATCGCATCAGCACCAGATTCCTTGAATGCCTTAACCCCTGCCTGAACGTTTTCAATTGTTGGGTTAGGTTTTACATCTGAGAATAATGCATAAGGAATATCATTCTTTTCAAGTAAATCAGTTACTAAAGATGATACACCAGCTTTTACTAAGCCACTATCTGTTGATACAAAAATTTTCTTATATCCCGCTGTTTTTATGATATTTGGGATTTCTTCAATAGCACCTTTTCCGTGATAAGATACAGTGTTTAATACAATTCTGTTTGCCATTTTCTTTCTCCTTTTTTCTATCTTTCTTATGTGAATATTATAACATTCTCACATTTTAACTTGAAGTTACACATTTTACGAAGTGTCACTTTCGCATTATTCTTTTCATATTTGCTTCTTTGTATTAAACTAGTTAAGGGTGATGAAAATGGAAAAACGTGTTGTACAAAGTGTATATTATGATGATAATGATATCAAATATGATATGGTTGAGTGTTATTATGAGGACTTCTTTGTCTATGTCATAGATTATGACCATCTCTCCAATGGACACTTCAATCTTGAAAAGATTTATGAACATATGGCTTATGATGTACCACATCATGCGATACCAGTAGGTATGGGCTATGGTGATAATATGTGGCTTGTAGACTATGCCTACTATCTTGATTTCCATCCTCAGGATCAATAAATCCTGAGTTTTTTAATGTACAATTGTTAAAAAAAGAGCTGTCATTAAGACAGCTCCGCTTTTAGCGTTTATGATAATTTTTTGCTTTTTCAGCAATGATATCCTGCATATTTGCAACATCAATTTCGATATCATTATAATCCTTTACGCTTGGTTTAGACTGTAAGTCCTTGAAAAATTTATTGTAAGATTCATTTGATTTTCTAACGATTTCTTTGTAGTTCAACATTGAAATAACCTCCTTATTGAATACACCCATACTATACACATTTGCCTTATGCTTGTAAAGAGAATGGGAATATTCATTAATAATATTAACATAATCTTGTTAATGTAAAGAGGTTACATGTAAATATGTGAGAAGATGTTATTTGAGATGCTGGAGATAGTATTCTAGCTTAGGTGGTAATGCTTCTATTAGTAGTGCTGCTAACTCTTTTGGTGCCATCTTCATGCCACTAATCGCCCATTCGACTGTCATTGTGATTGAGGCATGACAATACATTTCAAGCAAGAATTCCAAGTCTTCAGGAATTGGACCTTGCAGTTTCTTTTTCAAAATATCTTTGTAGAAGGCAAGAATACAATGATAATCATAGTTTTCGACATTGTTATAATCCTTACTCTTGAATGCTGCGGCAAAAAATGTCTGATCATTTAAAATGAATTCAAACTTCTTTGTCAAACCTTCAAAGAGCGTCTCCTGTGCCCCAATCTGATAGAAACTCTTATCCGCAAGTCTTTCAAAATACCAGTTCACTAAATCATATTTATCACTGAAATGACGATAGAACGTCTGTCTTGTCATACCAGCTTTCTTAACAATATCAGTAACTGTAATTTTATCAAGTTCCTGTGTTTTTAATAATTCCTTAATTGCCTGTGCAAATATATATCTTGTATCATCCATCAAAATCACCTTGTTCTATTATATATCGAAAGTCTTATAAAACACAAGCCACCAAAAAAGCTCATGGTCATCCATGAGCCTATTTTTAATATAATGGTTTCTTGGCAATTTGAGATGCATAGCCAATATAGCTTGCTGGTGTCATATTGACAAGTGTCGCACGATCTTCATCACTTAATACTTCAAGTGACTGCGCAAATTCCAAAATAGCTTCCTTAGAAATATTCTTGCCACGTGTTAAGGCCTTTAACTGATCATAGGCATCCGCAATACCATATTTTCTAAGCATTGTCTGGATAGGTTCAGCTAAGACTTCCCATTTTTCATTGAGATCTTCTGCTAACTTAGTCTCATTGACTACGCATTTTGCAAGACCAGCTGTTGTTTCATTAATAGCCTGCAAGCTATAGCCAAAAGCTAAGCCAAGATTACGCTGGCTAGAAGAATCAGAGAGGTCTCTCTGCATTCTTGATTTAGGGAGCTTGTTGCTTAAGGCAACACAGATATTATTTGAGAAATCGGCATTTGCTTCGGAATTCTCAAATCTGATTGGATTGACTTTATGAGGCATTGTTGATGAGCCTACTTCTCCAGCAACGGTAATCTGCTTGAAGTATTCCATTGAGATATATAGCCACATATCCACATCTAAATCCATTAAGACATTATTGAAATGTCGAATACCATCAAGAATATGACAAGTATAGTCATGGGATTCAATCTGGGTTGTAAATGGATTGAATGTCAGACCAAGATAGTTTTCAACAAAGTCCTTGTTTTCTTCTTCCCAGTTGATTTCTGGGAATGGTACAGAGATAGCAGAATAGTTACCTGTTGCCCCATTGAATTTAGCCTTGATCTGGATGTTTTCGATATTTTCAATAGAGCTCTTGAAACGATAAGCATAGACTTTGAATTCCTTACCCACTGTTGTAGGTGTGGCTGGCTGACCATGGGTATGGGCAAGCATTGGAATATCGGCATCCTTGATGGCTATTTCATCAATATGTTTCGCAAAAGCTTTGGCAGCTGGCAACCAGACATTCTTCAAGCCATCACGAATCATACAGCCATAGGATGTATTGTTGATATCTTCTGATGTACAGCCAATATGGACAAAGGATTCAAGATGTTCAAAGCCTAGTTCCCTCAGCTTTTCATCAATGAAATATTCAACAGCCTTAACATCATGTCTTGTTGTGGCTTCAATTTCCTTGATGCGTTTATAAGAGTCTTCACTGAAGTCAGTATCGATAGCCAACACCCCGCTCCAGTCTCTCTTTTTCGCTTCTTGCATGACTTTTGTATCAATATGGTCTCTTAAATACTTGAGCCATTGTATTTCTACATGTACACGATACTTCACCAATGCATATTCAGAGAAATAATCGCCTAAAGCATCCTTGATTTGACCATAACGGCCATCAAGTGGGCTTAGCGTCTTGCTTTCAAATTCTAGCTTTTCCATTCTATTGCTCCTTCTTAAAATAAGCTACACCAGCTTCAAATAATTTCTGATCCATTTCGCCATAGATGTTTAAGTTACGATTTTCACCCTGACGTTCAGAATGCCCCATCTTACCAAGTACACGACCATCTTTAGAAACAATACCTTCAATCGCATACATTGAACCATTTGGATTATATGGAAATTCCATTGTAACTTCACCTTTTTCATCCACATACTGGAAGGCAACCTGACCATTAGCGATTAATTCATCCAATACTTCCTTTGGAGCGACAAAGCGTCCTTCCCCATGGGATACTGGAATCACATGTTCATCACCTACTTCAACATATCTTAACCAAGGTGACTTCACACTGCCAATTCTTGTATGAACCATTTGTGAGACGTGACGATGAATTGTGTTGAATGTCAGTGTCGCATCATTTTCATCCATATCACGAATATGGCCAGTAGGCAGTAAGCCAGTCTTAATCAGGGCCTGGAATCCATTACAGATACCTATAATCAAGCCTTCACGATGATCCATTAAATCATCAATGGCTTCTTTGACTTGAGGATTACGTAAGACGGTCGCAATGAATTTACCTGATCCTTCAGGTTCATCAGATGCTGAGAAACCACCAGGGAACATGATGATCTGACTTTCATGAATAGCTTCTACAAGTTCTGCAACACTCTTCTTGATATCTTCTTCGGTCTTATTGCGAATAAGCACTATGCGAGGTGTAGCCCCTGCTCTTCTAAAGGCACGAGCTGAATCATATTCACAGTTTGTTCCTGGGAATGTTGGAATGACAACCTTAACTTCATCATATTGCTTATCGGCATGAAGCTTTGTGCGTTCATGACAATTGGCAACCTTGATATCCTGTGTTGGTGCTTTGGCTGTTGTTGGATAGACATCATCAAGAGGTTTTGTATTCCATTCATAAGCTTCATTCAAGCTTACACTTTCACCTCTATAGTTTACCTGGGCACTCTCATTTGTCTTACCGATAAGGCGGACATTATTAAATGGCTTAATAACATCTTCATCTTCAACTTCCACAAGAATATGACCATAATTCTTAGCGAGTAAGTCATTAAGGGTTAATTCTTCATTAATCTCAACGCCAATTTCATTACCAAAGGCACTCTTGAAGATGGCCTCAATCAAGCCACCATCCTTGATCGTATAAGCAGCTTTAATCTTGCCTTCTTGCATTAAGGCATGAATCGTATCATATGTCTTTCTTAAAGCGACAAAATCATAAACATGATATGCATCTTTTGGCAGCATGAATTCTGCTAAGACATGATTGCCTGCTTTTAATTCAGGAGTGATCACATCACTTGTATCCGCGCCAGTAATCGCAAAGGATACAAATGTAGGAGGCACATCTAAGTCTTCAAATGAACCTGACATGGAATCCTTACCACCAATCGAAGGCAATAATAATTCTTCCTGAGCACGATATGCCCCAAGAAGAGCCGCAAATGGCTTGCCCCAGCGCTTAGGATCATTGCCAAGTCTTTCAAAGAATTCCTGGAAACTGAAACGAATCTTATGCCAGTTACCACCCATGGCAACAATCTTCGCAACCGATTCAACAACTGCATGAATGGCACCATGGTATGGAGACCATTCCGTAATCTTTGGATTATAACCATAGGCAAAGAGTGAACATGTTGTTGTTTCTTTATTTAAGACAGGGATCAGACCAGCCATCCCTTCTGTTTCTGTTCTAAGTGTCTTACCACCATATGGTGAAAGAACTGTGCCATTGCCAATGGATGAGTCAAAACGTTCAACCAAGCCTTTTTGTGAGGCAACTGATAATGAGCTTAAATCATCCGCAACGGTTTCTCTAAAGTTCTTAGCGGCTTCAGGATAGAATGGCAAGTTTTCAAAGTCAGGAGATGCCACATGAATAGCCTGATAACGCTTTGCGCCATTCTTGTTGAGGAAAGCACGACTGATATCAACAATTGTCTTGCCCATATAGTGCATGACAAGACGTGGTTCTTTTGTCACTTCTGCCACTTCCACAACTTCCAAGTTCTCATCCTTGCAAGCTTGCATCATATAGGCCTGATCTTCTTTATTGATGACAATGGCCATACGTTCCTGAGATTCAGAAATTGCAAGCTCCGTACCTGTCAAGCCTTCATATTTCTTCAATACCGCATCAAGATGGATATTCAGACCATCAGCTAATTCACCAATAGCGACAGAGACACCACCAGCACCAAAGTCATTACATCTGACAATCTTTTCAGAGAATTCAGGATTTCTGAATAAGCGCTGAATCTTGCGCTCTTCAACTGGATTACCTTTTTGGACTTCCGCGCCTGCTGTTTCTGTTGTTTTAAGTTCATGTTTCTTAGAAGAACCTGTTGCCCCACCGATACCATCACGGCCAGTACGTCCACCTATCAAAAGGACAATCTGACCTGGCTGAGGTTCAAGGCGCTTGACCTGTTTCTTAGGTGCAGCCGCCACAACGGCACCAAGTTCCATACGTTTCGCAAGATAGCCTTCATCATAGATTTCATGAACATAGCCTGTTGTTAAGCCAATCTGGTTACCGTAGCTTGAAAAACCGGCTGCTGCTTCACGACAGATCTTGCGCTGTGGAAGCTTGCCTGGCATAGTATCACGAATAGGTGTACGTGGATCACCGGCACCCGTAATACGCATTGACTGATAAACATAGGCACGACCTGAAAGTGGGTCACGAATACAGCCGCCAAGACATGTCGCTGCACCACCAAATGGTTCAATTTCAGTAGGATGGTTATGTGTTTCATTCTTAAACATCAATAACCAATCCTCATAGCCTTCATCCGTATGCACAGTTAGTTCAACCGAGCAGGCATTAATTTCTTCAGATACTTCCATGTCATCAAGATAACCACGTTTACGTAATTCCTTCATGCCAATTGTACCTAAATCCATTAATGTCAAAGGACGATCAGTATGAATACCATAAACAAGATGACGACTTGCCTTATAATTTTCAATATCTTTTTCTAATATTTCCTTGAATGTGCCATTCTCAATGTCAATATCAGTGATAACTGTTGAGAATGTTGTATGACGACAATGATCAGACCAGTATGTATCAAGAACCTTAAGTTCTGTTTCCGTTGGATCACGTTTTTCTTCATCCTTGAAATAATCCTGTGTGACCTTTAAATCATCATAGTTCATCGCCATACCATTTTGTGCTAAGTAGTGTTCTAGCTCTTCCTTTGAGAAGTTGGTAAAGCCTTCAATAATAGGGACTGGCTTGATGTCAATATTGGCATCATCAAGACTCTCAGGCTTAGCAAGCGATGCAAGACGTGAATCAACTGGGTTAATCAGATAATTTTCAATCGCTGGAATATCTTCATCGCTAACACCCTTAACCACATATAAGCGCGCACATCTGACCTTAACACCCTTTTCTTCCGTTAAGAGCTGGAAGCATTGTTCTGCGAAGTCTGCACGAACATCATACTGTCCTGGTAAATATTCAATGGCGAAGACATGATAATCATCAGGGACTGGATAATCTTCTAAATAGACATCATCAACCATTGGTTCTGATAAAATGGTATGAATCCCCTTCTTTAAAACTTCTTCACTAATGCCCTGAAGATCATAGCGATTCACCACAATAACATCATCAACATTCTCCATCATTAACTGATGACGAAGATTATGTCTGATTTCTTTCGCTTCAACCGCATTTTCTTTTCTTTTGACAACATAGACACGATAGACTTTATTCATACTGTCCTCCTCTAATGTAAACCAATATCTTTTCGACAGTACATACCATCAAAATGAATCTTTTCAATTGCCTGATAAACTTTTTCTCTTGTCGACGTTAAATCTTTACCTTTATTACAGATATTGAGAACACGTCCACCATTTGTCACAAGCTGACCATCTTTCAATGCTGTTCCAGCATGGAAGACAACAATATCATCATCTAACTGATCTAGGCCGGTAATCACTTTGCCCTTTTCATAGCTTCCTGGATAGCCACCGCTTGCAAGAACAACACAAGTGACAGTATCATTGCTCCACTTAACTTCGACATCCTTAAGCTTCTTATTAGCACAAGCCCACATAATATCAAAGAGGTCACTATCTAAGCGCATTAAGATGGCCTGTGTTTCTGGATCACCAAAACGGACATTGAATTCAAGGACTTTCGCCTTGCCTTGATCAACCATCAAGCCGATAAAAACAACACCACGATAATCCATCTGATCTTCTGCTAAGCCCTTCATGAAAGGATCAAGAATATCTTTTCTAAAAGTGGCTTCAACTTCTTCTTGAAGGAATGGATTTGGTGAAACACTACCCATACCACCTGTATTAGGTCCCTTATTATTATCATAGATCTGCTTATGATCCTTGGCTGAAACCATTGGGACAATGGTCTGTCCATCTGTAAAGCATAAGAGCGAACATTCAAAGCCCTTCAAGAATTCCTCAATCACAACCTTCTTACCAGCACCACCAAGAATTTCTCCCGAAAGCATTTCTTTGAGTGTTTCCTTGGCAACAGTTTCATTTTCCGCAATGACAACACCCTTGCCAGCTGCTAGACCATCCGCCTTAATAACAACTGGATAGCTAAATTCACTAAGCTTTTCATAAGCATCGCTTAGCTCAGTCACTTCTTCATACTTAGCTGTAGGAATATTGTGACGCGCCATGAAGTCTTTAGAGAAAGCTTTTGAGCCTTCCAGTGTGGCTGCTTTCTGACGTGGTCCAAAAACCTTATGACCGGCATTTTCCAGCTTATCAGCCAAGCCCATGCAAAGAGGCACTTCAGGACCAATGACAGTCAAATCAATATCATGTGCTTCAACGAAAGCAAGAATGCCATCTAGGTCTTCTACGCTCCCTTCAACACATTCACCAATTTGGGCAATGCCAGGATTGCCTGGCCATGCATAGAGTTGATCTACTTTATCGCTTTTGACAAGGGACCATGCGATGGCATGTTCTCTTCCCCCGCTACCAATGACAAGTACTTTCATATCGTCACCTACTTTTCTAATTGTGTCTCAAAGTAATGAGAAATCATTGTATCATATGCAGCTGTCTTACTATATGCCTTATAGGCAAGACACATTCTCAATTTAAAATCATCATTGTGATTCTTAATGGCATCTAAGACTGCTTGATAATCATTTGGTTCTGTCACAATCAAGACATCCTTAAAATTCTTAGCTGCTGAACGAATCATAGAAGGACCACCAATATCAATATTCTCAACCATTTCAGGTAAGTCAGCACCCTTCTCTAAAGCCTTATCAAAGGCATAAAGATTACAACATACTAAATCAATAGGATGGATATCCATTTCTTCAATTGTCTTGACATGTTCAGGATTATCACGTTTATAAAGCAAGCCGCCATGAACTTTTGGATGCAGTGTTTTAACTCTGCCATCAAGAATTTCTGGAAAACCAGTCACTTCTTCAATACCAATAGCCTTTACACCACCATCTTTAAGCGCCTTCAATGTGCCTCCTGTTGAAACAACTTCAAAGCCCAATGCTTCTAATCCTTTCGCAAAATCAACGACCCCTGTTTTATCAGTTACTGAGACTAATGCACGTTTCATTCTTCGATTTCCACCCTTTCATCAACAACTTTTAATTTACCATCACAGAATAACTGCACTGCTTTTGGTAAAATCTTATGTTCTTCTTCTAAAACTCTTTCCTGAATTTCTTCAGGAGACTTCACATCATAAATATCAACAGCCTGCTGTAAAATGATTGGACCTGCATCCACATCTTCGGTGACAAAATGCACCGTACAGCCAGAATATCTTACCCCACGCTTATAGACAGCATTATGAACATGCATGCCATACATGCCCGGACCACAGAAACTTGGAATAAGCGATGGATGAATATTGATAATGCGATTACGATATGTCTGAATGGTTTTTTCCCCAACAATAGCAAGATAGCCAGCTAAAACAATGAGATCAATTTTCTCCTGGGCAAATCTTTCTAAGATAGCATCTTCATCACGGATCACTTCAGCTTTAATCCCATGATTTCTCGCACGCGTTAAACCATAAGCATTTTTACGATTGGAAATGACAAGCTTAATCGCCCCATTGATTTCCCCTCTCTCACAGGCATCAATGACGCTTTGAAGGTCTGTACCCCCTCCAGAGATACAGACCGCAATATTTAGCATAAAGTGACTCCCTTGTCACCCTGTTTGATTTCTCCAATCACAAAGCTCTGATCACCCGTTTGTGCTAATAGTTGCTGTGCTTTTTCTACATCTTCCTTCTTTAAAGCAAGCACCATCCCAATACCCATATTGAAAGTATTGTACATCATGTTTTCTTCAACCTGACCGTTTTTCGCAATCAGTTTAAAGATTGCAGGCACTTCATAGCTGCCCTTATGAATGTAGGCATGCGCATGTTCAGGAAGCATTCTTGGAACATTTTCAAAGAATCCACCACCCGTAATATGTGAGCAGCCCTTCACCTTGATACCATTGTTCTTTAAAGCCTTTAAGCCTTTTACATAAATGCGTGTTGGAGCTAATAAGGCTTCACCAAGTGTCTTGCCAAGTTCATCATAATACGTATTTAATGATTCCTCGCTCATATCAAACACTTTTCTGACAAGTGAGAAGCCATTAGAATGTACACCTGTTGAAGCAATGCCAAGAAGAACATCCCCTTCAGTAATAGTTGAACCATCAATGATTTCATCCTTTTCCACAACACCAACCGCAAAACCAGCTAAATCATAATCATTTTCTGGCATTAAGCCTGGATGTTCAGCTGTTTCACCACCAATAAGTGCACATTCAGACTGTTTGCATCCTTCTGCAACACCCTTGACAATTGTGGCAATCTTTTCTGGATAATTCTTTCCACAAGCAATGTAGTCGAGGAAGAAAAGTGGTTCACCACCAGCACATGCAATATCGTTGACACACATAGCCACTGCATCAATACCAATTGTATCATGCTTGTCCATCACGAACGCTAACTTAACCTTTGTTCCACAGCCATCCGTACCAGAAAGAAGAACAGGATTCTTGTAGTTTTTAATTGCGCTTAAATCAAAAGCACCAGCAAAACCACCAAGTCCACCTAAGACTTCTGGACGCATTGTTTCTTTGACATATTTTTTCATTAATTCCACTGATTGATAACCAGCTTCAATATCAACACCTGCTTTTTTGTAATCCATGTGTCTCTCCTATTTATTCTGCATTCTCGCTAAAACTGCTTTATATGTTTCAATAAGATCACCAATATCCTGTCTGAAGACATCTTTGTCATATTTCTGATTTGTATTAACATCCCATAAACGGCATGAATCTGGTGAAATTTCATCAGCTAATAAGATATTGCCATCCTTGTCCTTACCAAATTCAATCTTGAAGTCAACAAGCTTTAAATTTAATGAAAGGAAGAATTCTTTTAAGAGTTCGTTAATCTTTAATGTTTCTTTCTTAATTTCTTCATATTCTTCTTCTGTACATAAGCCCATTGCACGTGCATGATCTTCATTGATTAATGGATCACCATATTCATCATTCTTATATGAGATTTCAAAGATTGGTTTATCTAAAACTAAGCCTTCTTTGCAGCCTGTACGCTTACAGAAAGAACCTGTTGTAATATTACGAACAATAACTTCTAATGGGAAGATTTCTACTTTCTTGACTAAGTCATCACGATCATCAAGCTTCTTGATTAAGTGTGTCTTAATACCAGCTTCAGTCAACATATCAAAGATAATACCTGAAATGGTATGGTTTAAGACACCCTTGCCTGCAAACTGATCATGTTTTACTCCATTACCTGCAGTTGCATCATCTTTGTAGTGCATGATGATTTCATCATCTTTGTCAGTCGCATAAACCTGTTTAGCTTTTCCATCATATAATAATTTACCTTTTTCCATTGTCTTCTCTCTCCTTTTGGCTCCTGGTTAAATTAATACTTTTTAGAAATTTCTTCATTTGTCTTAAGACAAGCTTCATTCATCTGTTTGCGATGTGCCAACAATTGTTCTTTAAGGCTTGCATGCTTATTCGCCATAATCTGTAAAGCTAAATAAGCTGCATTCTTACCACCATTAATCGCAACTGTTGCCACAGGGATACCGCTTGGCATCTGAACAATTGATAATAAAGCATCCATCCCATCTAAATTGCTTCCTGCAATTGGCACACCAATAACAGGCAATACTGTCTGGCTTGCGACAACCCCTGGCAGGGCTGCTGCCATACCTGCGGCAGTTATAATGACTTCTGTACCGTCATTATTGCATTCTTCTACAAACTGGCTTAATGCCTCATGAGCACGATGTGCTGATAGTGCTCTCACACTGACTTCAACACCAAAATCTTTGAGAATCTGGATACATCCTTCTACCTTGGATGCATCACTTGCAGATCCCATAATCACTGCAGCTTTCATTCGTTTACCCCCTATGAATTTTCCAAGTGATATTTCTTGACAGCTTCGTCAACAGCTTCTCTATCTGAAAAGTGTGTTTTGACACCATTTACATCGTTATAATCTTCATTACCCTTACCAATAATCGCAATCATGTCACCTTTTTCATGATGACTTAATGCATATTCAATCGCTTCTAAGCGATCATCAATTTCCATATATTGCCCACCAAGAGGTACTAACGTACTCTTGATATCTTGAATAATATCTGTCGTTTTTTCAAAACGTGAGTTATCGGCAGTCAGGATGGAAAAATCAGCCTTCTTAGCTGCCACTTCTCCCATGCCATAACGTCTCTCTTTTGAACGATTGCCACCACAGCCAAAGACAACCACAAGTCGATGAGGCTGATATTGTCTGAGTGTATCAAGAAGTGATTCCATCGCTAAGGCATTATGGGCATAGTCGACAATAACAGTCATGTCTTTATTACTAAAGGCAATTTCCATACGTCCAGCAACTGCCACTTTCTTCAATGCTTCAAGAATCGCATTTTCATCAATTCCCAGCATGTCACATAAGGCAATGGCACATAGCGCATTATAGACATTGTATTTGCCAGGCAGGGCAAGCTTGACATCTAGATGGCATTGTCCTGTGACATTGAATTCTACTCCAACAAAGTCCGCTTCACGCACATAATGCATATTGCTTGCACGATATGTTGCATCACGATCAATCGCAAAGGTTGTCATTGGGCAAGCTGCACCATCCTTTAACTCATCCGCATAATCAGCATCCATATTGATGAGGCCCTGTTTGCTTTGGGCAAAGATACGGCTCTTATAATATTTATATTCATTAAAGTCTTTATGTTCATGAGGACCAATATGATCGGGTTCAATATTTGTGAATAAACCATAATCAAATACAATGCCATCAGTACGATGCATCTTAAAGCCCTGGGAAGAACATTCCATCACCAGATATTTAACCCCAGCATCTACCATTTTTCTAAATGTCTGTTGTAATTCATAGGATTCTGGTGTTGTATTATTAGTCTTTTCAACCTTACCGGCATATTCAATGCCACTTGTCCCAATCACTCCAACACGCTTTCCTGCTGCTTCAAGAATGGCAGAAATCATATGTGCTGTCGTTGTTTTACCTTTTGTACCTGTAATACCAATGACGCACATTTCGCGTGCAGGATGATGGAAGAGCGCAGCTGACATATAGGCTAGCGCCTGGCGTGAGGCTTCCACCTTAATGAGTGTGACATCCTTTGTGACATCTACATCTTCTTCTACAACAATCACTTTACAGCCCTGTTCAATAACTTGTGGGATAAATTGATGACTATCGACATTAGCCCCCTTCATGGCAATAAAGAGATTGGTATTGTTTGCTTTGCGGGAATCGAAGACAATATCTTCAACATCCCCATCAAGTGATCCTTGAACAAGCGTATAATTCAGCCCTTCAAGTAAATCAATTACTTTCATAAAACGTAAGTCCTTTCAGATTAGAATAGCCCAACAATCTTTCCATTCTCATCAATATCCATATTATTAGCTGCTGGCTGCTTTGGTAAACCAGGCATACGCATGATACTACCAGCAATCGCAACTAAGAAACCTGAACCAGTATTTGGAATAAGATCAGAAATTGTGACTTTAAAGCCATGAGGTCTTCCAAGCAATGTTGGATCATCAGAAAGTGAGTATTGTGTTTTGGCAATACAGATTGGTAAATGATCTAAACCCTGGGCTGTATATTTCTTGATTTTATTAATGACTTTCTTTGTCAGAATGATATCATCAGCCCCATAGATTTCCTGTGCAATTGTTCTCAGTTTATCTTCAATGGAACAGTCAAGTTCATAAATAGGATGATAATGTGATTCTTTTGTTTCAAGAAGGTTTAAGAGCTTGTTGGCAAGATCAATGCCGCCTTCTCCACCTTTAGCCCATACTTCTGAAATAGCAACCTCAACACCCATTTCTTCAACCTTCTGCTTCAACAGTTCTAGTTCAGCATGTGTATCTGTTGGGAAAGCATTGATGGCTACTACTGATGGTAAACCAAACTTACCAATGTTTTCAATGTGTTTCTTTAAATTTTCAATACCTTTTTCTAGTGCTTCAAGATTTTCCTCAGCTAAGTCCTTCTTATTCACACCACCATGCATCTTTAAGGCTCTGATTGTTGCAACAATGACAACCGCATCAGGATGAAGTGAAGCTTGACGGCACTTAATATCAAGGAATTTTTCAGCCCCTAAGTCAGCCCCAAAACCAGCTTCAGTAATCGCATAATCACCTAGCTTTAAAGCGAGCTTTGTAGCCATGACGGAATTACAGCCATGAGCAATATTAGCGAATGGACCACCATGGACAAAGACTGGCGTATGATCAAGAGTCTGAACAAGATTTGGCTTGATGGCATCTTTTAATAACAGTGTAACAGCACCTGTAGCATGTAAGTCATCAACAGTGACTGGTTCACCATCCATATTATAAGCCACAATCATGCGGGCAATACGGCTCTTTAAATCATGAAGGCTTGTTGCAAGACAGAGCACACCCATGACTTCACTGGCAACAGAGATATCGAAACCATCTTCACGAGGAACACCATTAGCCTTACCACCCAGACCAACAACAATATGTCTTAAAGCACGGTCATTTAAATCCACACAACGTTTCCAGACAATCTGTCTTGTATCAATATTGAGGAGATTGCCTTGCTGGATAGAATTATCAAGCATCGCGGCAATTAAGTTATTAGCTGTCGTAATGGCATGAATATCACCAGTAAAGTGCAAATTGATATCTTCCATTGGTACAACCTGGGCATATCCTCCCCCAGCTGCCCCACCTTTAATACCAAAGCAAGGACCTAAGCTAGGCTCACGCATGGCAACAATTGACTTCTTGTTGAGTAAATGCATGGCCTGTGATAAACCAATCATTGTTGTTGTCTTACCTTCACCAGCAGGTGTTGGATTAATTGCTGTCACAAGAATCAGTTTACCATCTTTATTATTTTCAACTTTTTTAATAGTATCCAGGGAAATCTTAGCTTTATACTTACCATAGAGTTCTAAGTCATCTTCACTAAGACCAATACGACTTGCGACATCTTTAATGTTTTCCATTTCTGTACTTTGTGCAATTTCAACATCTGTTAACATAATCTCACCTATCCTTTTTTCATTCCCATTATAATACAATTCTATAGAACGACTAAACACTTTCGTTAAAACCAAAAAAAGAGCTCAATCGTCCTGGGGGTGGCCCAGACGGTCGGCTCTTCAACAATCAATACTCCCTGTGGTAAACTCCACTTCCGTCAGTCGTATGACACGAGTATATTACCATGTAATATGGCTTTTGACAATGTCAATTCTTATACACATCTAAAAAGAATATGTTTTCTTGAATAAACTTGTTGGAAATTTTCGCAATATGTCCATTATAGAGATAAAGCGTTCTCCCCTTTCTTCTTTCAATATAATGCAAATTAATATATTGACTGCGATTAACACGCAATACAATACAGGGATTGGTCTGTAAGAATTTATTTAAGTGATGGGTACTGACATCTAGATGGTTATTTGTAGTATAGAAAGTAGATTGGCCATCATGTTTCACAATCTCAATAATGCTTCGCGGATTAATCTTCACTTTACCTAGGGCTGTAGATAAAGGAACAGCATGCAACAGCTTGTTATTGACTGCAGCAAGAATATGACGCAATTCATAAAGATCAAGGTCAGGATTAAGAAAATAATCGGCTTCCCATGTCCGATAGAGATTGGAGAAACATCCTTTTCTTATAATAACGCTCTTTGTCCCGCCTACTTTCAATAATCGGCAGGCAAAGAAGAGTTCTTCATCATCCGCTAAATCAAGAAATGCAAGGTGGTAGTTCATTTCACTTCTTTGATAGGATGATAAGTGACTGAAACAATCAACGACTGTTTCAGGGAGGAAGACTTTTATTTCTTGTGTGAGATGCGATTGAAGATGGCTATTTGATGAAACTATTAATACACGCATAACATGTCCTCCTTAAAAATAGATACATAAATTTTATCAAATTCTTAAATTGTTTCCAATAAAAATACCATTATCCGAATTATTTAATAAATTTTATTTTGCTTTTTTATGATAATTGCAAGATAATAATGAAATAAAAGAAGAGGAAGTGAAATGTGTGTATAAATCAAATCGAATGAATCTATTTGGTGAAAGTATTTTCACCACACTCGCTCATATGCGTACTAAAAGACTAAAAGAAGGTAAAGAGGTCATTGATCTAAGCATCGGGGCTCCAAACATCCCACCTCACCAGGCCATTCTAGATACCTTAAGTAAGGAAGCAAGCAATCCCAAAAACTATATCTATGCGATTACTGACTTGCCTGAATTACAGGATGCCGTACAACAATGGTATAAACGTCGTTATCACGTTGACATCGATGGTAAAAGTGAAATGACAAGCTTACTCGGCTCACAGGAAGGCTTATCCCATCTGGCTATGACGCTTGTTGATGATGGTGATGTCATTCTCGTACCAGATCCATGTTATCCTATTTTCAGAGATGGACCGCTCTTAGCAGGCGCAAAAGTTGTCTACATGCCTTTGCTTAAAGAAAACGACTATCTCATTGACTTTGATGCCATCAATCCTGATGATGCCAAAAAAGCTAAGCTCATGATTGTTTCCTATCCTAATAACCCAACATGTGCAATTGCTAATGAAGACTTTTATCACAAGCTTATTGCCTTTGCGAAAAAGTATGATATTCTCGTTCTTCATGATAATGCCTATAGTGAATTATTGTTTGAAGGGGTTGGTCATAGTTTTCTAGAATATGAAGGTGCTAAGGATATTGGTATTGAATTCAACTCATTATCAAAGACTTATGGCATGGCTGGAGCACGAGTGGGCTTTGCGATTGGTAATGCAGAGATTATCAGCCTCATTAAAACACTCAAATCCAATCTCGATTACGGCATGTTCATTCCTATTCAAAAAGCAGCAATCACTGCTATCACAAGCGATCAGTCATGCGTTGAAACAACAAGAGAAGCCTATCGTCATCGCCGTGACTTCTTGCTTGAAAGATTCAAGGAAATCGGCTGGGATATTGATGTTCCTAAGGGATCCATGTTTGTCTGGGCAAAAATACCTGACCATTATCATCAAGATGATGAACAATTTACCTATGATCTCTTCAACAAGACGGGTGTACTTGTCGTCCCAGGCTCAGCATTTGGAAAACATGGCAAAGGATTTGTCAGAATGGCTCTTGTCCAAAATGATGATTGCATTGCTCATGCAAGTGAACTAATGGGACAAACAGATCTATTTAAAAAGGCTTAGGAAAAAAATCCTAAGCCTTTTTATGAAACTAATGCATAGATAATAAAGATTACAAATAACAACAATAGAGGTGAGAAAAGCAAGCCAAGAGTAATACGAATAATGCCTTTTACGAGTGCAAACAATAAGCTCAAAAAGACAAAGAATAAGAATAATGACACAAAAATCATAAGCCACCTCCAGATATTAAAAAAAGAAGCACTTCGTACTTCCTCACATTCTTTATGGTGGAGCTTAGCGGGATCGAACCGCTGACCTCCTGCGTGCAAAGCAGGCGCTCTCCCAGCTGAGCTAAAGCCCCATGTTATAAAAGAAATGGTGGGCCTGAATGGATTTGAACCATCGACCTCACCCTTATCAGGGGTGCGCTCTAACCAACTGAGCTACAGGCCCATTTCTCGCATCAATTAATGGTGGGCCTGAATGGATTTGAACCATCGACCTCACCCTTATCAGGGGTGCGCTCTAACCAACTGAGCTACAGGCCCGTCTTTAAGACTGCTCGTATAATATACCACCAGGACATTCATCCGTCAATAAGAAATATAAGTTTTTTAATCCCATAAATAATAAAAAAAGAAGCACTTCGTACTTCCTCACATTCTTTATGGTGGAGCTTAGCGGGATCGAACCGCTGACCTCCTGCGTGCAAAGCAGGCGCTCTCCCAGCTGAGCTAAAGCCCCATGTTATAAAAGAAATGGTGGGCCTGAATGGATTTGAACCATCGACCTCACCCTTATCAGGGGTGCGCTCTAACCAACTGAGCTACAGGCCCATCAACTGACTGCTCGTATAATATACCATTTTCACCTATTCACGTCAACACCTTTTTTCTTGTGGTAAAAGAAAAAACAGAGCCAGGGTAGCTCTATTCATTCAAGTGTATGTGTAATTTTATGAGAGGTTATAGTTAGCATTTACTAACTGATTAGAATATACCACAAAATGTTAGTCATGTCAAACTTAATAATCACTATTTTCATCTCTTTCTGACTATATTATAATAAGTTTATGAACAAATATTTGATTACCGAAAAACTCACACCTTCCTATAGTCTCTTTAAAAGCCAGGAGACTATGCAAAATGTTGCTTTTGACGATGATGACTTTGATTACCTGGAAATAGATGCAACTGATTTTACCCATTGTATTCTTACTAAGATGAATCTCAGCAATGATCAGTTTCACAATTGTCATTTTATTGAAGTTGTCTTTGTCAATTGTGATCTCTCCAATATATCCTTTGACAATACGCTATTAAGGCGTTGTACATTTATTGATTGTAAGATGATTGGTACAGCTTTTGACAACTGCTTACTAGAATATGTAGCCTTTGAGAACTGTAAAGAAAATTATATGAATCTTGCAAGAACACAGCTGCGCACTGTGAGCTTTGAAGCATGTGATCTATCCGAAGCCTATCTAAGCGAATGCACTTTCAAAAATACAGAATTCTCAGATTGTCAATTAAGAAGAAGTGAATTTCTTCATTCTTCACTTAACGATATTGATGTGTCAAGCTGTGCGATTGAAGGTATTCGTATTAACCTGCAGGATCTACGCGGTGCAATCATTAATGAAGAGCAGGCTGTTCTTCTAGTTGGATTACTTGGAGTACATATGAAAGAATAGAAAAAGTATGGTTGTTAAGCCATACTTTTTACATTGAAATTATACCTAAGACATTTAATACTGAACTAATCAAAATAACGATAATAAAGATAGGCGCAATATATTTCATCATCAAGACATAAATCTTCTTTCTCTTAAACTTTGATGAGTGTTCTATTTCAGCACTGATCTTTTCAATACCAATAACTCTTGTCACCAAGAAGCATATAGATAATGCAGCTATAGGCATCATCACAGAATTCGTCAGGAAGTCAAAGAAATCTAAGAAATCCATACCAAGAATACTGATAAAATGCAATGGACCAAAGCCAAGTGATGAAAGCGTACCTAAAGCGATCATAATGACACCCATTAAGACTGTTGATTTCTTACGGTCCCAGCCTAATTCATCTTCAAATGTGGATACAGCAGACTCCGTCAAGGCAATTGAAGACGTCAAGGCAGCAAGCAAGACAAGTAAGAAGAATGCGACACCAGCGAATCCTCCTGCTCCCATGGAGTCAAAGACTTTTGGCAAGGTAATAAACATGAGCGAAGGACCTGCCCCTAATGCCTTGGCATTTCCATTCGAGAAGGCAAAGACTGCAGGAATAATCATTAAGCCGGCAAGAATCGCAATGACTGTATCAAAGACTTCCACATTGGATGTTGCTGATTCAATATCAAATTCCTTTTTCATATAGCTACCAAAAGTAATCAAAATACCCATCGCAATGGATAAGGAATAGAACATCTGTCCCATTGCTGTAACAAGCGTCATGAGTGAAAAGTTCTTAAAATTAGGAATCAAAAAGTACTTCACACCGGCTAATGCTCCAGGACGCGTAACGGAATAGACAGCAACAATAACAGCTAACAATACAAGAACGGGCATCATGATCTTAGACACTTTCTCAATACCATTCTGTACACCACCAAAGATAATCACTAATGTGATCAAACAGAAGATGATAAAGAATAATTCAACATTCCAGCCATCTTTAATAAATGTAGAAAAATAAGTATCACTTGCCACCTGATGAACATGCCCTACAGCATATTCATAGAGATACTTACAGACCCAGCCCCCAATAACAGAATAGTAAGGCACAATCAGCATTGGAATAATGGCATTAATCCAGCCACCAAATTTTAAGGGCAGGCTTTTGCCAAAGAACTGGAAGGCACCAACAGGTGATTTCCTTGTCATACGACCAATGGCTGATTCACTCATAATCATTGCATAGCCAAACGTTGAGACAAGAATGAGATAAATCAACAAGAAAATACCTCCACCATACTTGGCAGCAAGATAAGGAAAGCGCCAGATATTCCCTAGGCCAACAGCACTCCCTGCAGCTGCTAAGACAAATCCAAGCTTCCCGGAAAATTTACTTCTTTCTTTCATAAATAAACTCCTAAACAAATTTTTTCATTATTGTATTAATGTTCATACAATAATAAATGCCTATTTATTATAGGCTTTTTCAACAAAATTACAACTCTTTTTCTCATTATCCATAAGAAAAAGGTATAAAGATTGCTTTATACCTTTCTAAAGAGTCTTGTGTTTTTTCCACTAGGAATACGATAAAAGATGACAATAATCATTCCAATGATTAATATCATTAAGCAAACACGATACATTGTGGTATAGCTTGTAGCATCAAGAAGATGACCACCAATATTCGTAAAGACAATTGATGAGAGATTGCGCATTGTCTGAATAAAAGCCAGGGCTGTGATTTGCTGGTGCTTATCAACAATGGTAAAGACAACCTTAAGATTAATCATTGTTAATAACATTCCCGCTGGATGCTTGCCAATAAATGTGGCAATGACTTTTAATGATAATGTTGTGTCAAAGGCGTAGATGCCATATTGCATCAGCATCATGATATAGGCTATGACAATCAGCGTCTTGTTGGAAAGCTTGTCCATAAATGTATATGAGAAGAATACTAATGGTGCTTCACAGACAACCGCTACGCTTAACAATGTCGAAGCAAAGGATGTCGAAAGTCCATCATGTGTCAGCATTGATGGAATATAAGTATTACCAAGTGAGCTTACCCCAAAGAACAAGCCCGTAATAATAAGATAGATAAGATATTTCTTATTAACAAATAAATCCCTCGTACGTACATCATGATCCGCATTAGCAACCGTATCAATATGAGGATGTGTTCCAAGTAAGCCAACAATGGCTAAAGCAATCGTGATGATACAAGCCACGAAGATGGCACTAGGGGCAATGAAATCATAAAGCAAGCCAGCCATCTGGGTACCAATCGCATAGCCGATTGTTCCCCATATACGAATCTTGCCATAGCGATAAGGTGAAGCTGTTGCAATCTTCTCCATTGCCGGGCAAATACTGTTCATAACCGTTAAAACAAGAGCGTAGTTAATGGTAATAAGGATCAGGTTTTGCGAAAAGACAAAGAGTGCTGAACCAATCATGGCGAGAATTAATGATATGACATTGACCTTCTTCACTGAATAACGGTCACTCAGCTCTCCCACAAATGGCTGGGCAATAAGTGAAGTCAAATAAGAAATCGATACAACCAATGAAACATCAGCTGCCTTATAGCCCTTCCCCATTAAATAAACCGAAATCAGGCATGAAAACATCGCCCATGAAAGATAATAAAAATTATAAACTAGAAAATAAGCCAGATAGCTATTACGATATGTATGTTTATGCATAAGTCCCTCCCTAGGCTTATTGTATAGATTTCATAGAACTTGTCTAGAAAAAAAGAAGTGCCCGAAGACACTTCTCATGATTATTTTTCTAAAGGTTTCTTCCAGAATGAAAGAACAACTGCACCAACGATTGAACCAATAGCGATAGATGCAAGATACATTGGCCAGTTACCAATTGTAGCAATAACGAAGATACCACCATGTGGTGCTCTTAATGTACAATTGAAAGCCATTGATAAACCACCAGCAATTGCTGAACCAAGAACACATGAAGGAATAACATGAACTGGGTCATTAGCCGCAAATGGAATAGCGCCTTCTGAAATGAATGATAAGCCCATAACATAGTTTACTAAACCAGCATTACGTTCTTCTTCAGTCCATTTATCTTTAAAGAATGTTGTTGATAAAGCGATAACAAGAGGTGGAACCATACCACCAGCCATAACTGATGCCATTAATGTATAGTTGCCTGAAGCAAGTAAGCCTGTAGCTGTAACATAAGCAGCCTTGTTGAAAGGACCACCCATATCAATAGACATCATACCACCAGCAACAATACCAAGAATAATACCATACTGACCTAAACCATTTAAGAATGATGTTAAACCACCATTGATGATACCCATAATTGGGTTAACAGCTGAAGCAAATACACCCATTAAGGCAACACCCAATAATGGATAGAGAAGGATTGGCTTAACGCCTTCAAGTGACTTAGGTAAGCCTTTTAAAGCTTTCTTTAATAAGAGAATAATCCAGCCAGCAACAAAGCCATAAAGAAGTGCACCCAAGAAACCTGGAGTAGCAGAAATCTTTGTAGCGAATGGATCAGCAAATGTGGCACCGCTCTTCGCAAGTAAGCCACCAACGAAACCAACTGCAAGACCTGGTCTATCAGCGATAGACATTGCAATAAAACCAGATAAGATTGGTAACATCATATCAAAGGCAACACCACCAATAGCCTTGAACCAGGCAGCTAACGGTGTAGATGAACCGAAGTTTGCACCAGCATTCTTATCATCAACTAAGAAGGCAATGGCAATTAATATACCACCAGCAACAACGAATGGAAGCATATGTGATACACCATTCATTAAGTGCTTATAGAAGCCCTGAGCTGTAGAAGAACCTGTTGAGGCACTTGCACCTTCTTCAGCATGATAGATTGGAGCCTGACCATTTCTGATCTTGTTGATTAATTCTTCAGGATGTCTGATTCCTTCAGTAACAGGTACGGAAATTAAAGGCTTACCGTCAAAACGTGCCATTTCGACATTCTTGTCAGCTGCAATAATAATACCATCAGCTGCAGCAATTTCTTCAGCTGTTAAAGCATTGCCAACACCTTCAGAGCCATTTGTTTCAGCCTTAAGTGGATAACCCATAGCTTCCCCAGCTTTTGTTAAATTTTCAGCCGCCATGAATGTATGAGCAATACCTGTAGGACATGCTGTGACAGCTAAGACCTTATAGCCTGTTGCCTGCTTGGCTTCTTTAGCCTTCTCTGCTGCTTCTTCAGCATCTCTCTTGCTTTCTTCATCATCAATGATGCTTAAGAATTCTTCAGGTGTTTTAGCAGCCATTAATCTTGTTCTGAATTCTTCATTCATTAAAAGCATTGATAACTTTGCAAGTGCCTGTAAATGCACATTACCAGCACCTTCTGGTGCAGCAATCATGAAGAATAATTTAGCAGGCTGACCATCTAAAGAATCATAATCAACACCTGCAGGTACTGTCATTGAAGCAAGTCCAGCTTTTTTTACTGCTGCAACCTGAGCATGTGGAATAGCAATGCCTTCACCAATGCCTGTTGAAGTCTGTGCTTCACGGGCAAGAATACCTTTCTTATAAGCAGCTTTATCTGAAATCTTACCTGACTTGTCCATAAGATCAACTAAGTGATCAATTGCTTCATCTTTACTAGCAACTGAAACATTTAAGTCAATCGCACGAACATCCAATAGTTCTGTGATTTTCATATTATTTGTTTCCCCTTAAATTTCTCAAATTTTCATAAATAAAATCTTTTGTAGCGAGTGAATCACTAAATGCAGTCGCACCACCACTTGCAGTACCAAGTTCAAGTGCTTCTTCATAGTCCCCATTCTTTAAGTATCCGGCAATAAAGCCAGCTACCATTGAATCACCAGCACCAACGGAATTCTTTACTTTACCCTTGCAAACACCCATACGATGTGTTTCACCATTTTCATCAACAAGAAGACTACCATCTCCAGCTAATGATACAAGGACATTTCTTGCGCCCATTTCCTGAAGCTTTTTCGCATATTTCACGATATCTTCTTCACCTTGTAATTTCACATTAAAGATATCTTCAATTTCGAAATTATTTGGCTTAATTAGGAATGGCTTATACTTCAGTACATTCACAAGTAACTGTCCTGTTGCATCCACAACCGCATAGATATTCTTGCTGGCAAGTTTTTCTAAAATAGTTTCATAGATATTGTTAGGTACACATGATGGAATAGATCCTGATAAAACAAGCACATCACTCTTGCCCATCTTATCAAGTTTCGCAAAGAGCTTATAAAGATCAGATTCAGTAATTTTAGGCCCCATGCCATTGATTTCTGTTTCTTCATCACTTCTAAGCTTGACATTAATTCTGCTCATGCCTTCTTCGACATCAATGAAGTCGCCATCAACGCCCATTTCCTTCACGCCAGCCTTAACCTTTTCACCAGTAAAGCCCGCAGTAAATCCTAAAGCCTTTGTAGAGTAACCAAGTTCTTTCAAGATAAAGGACACATTAATGCCCTTACCCCCTACGAAGATATGTTCTTCGTTGACACGATTCACGACACCTGTTTGAAAGTGATCGACACTGATCACATAGTCTAAAGCAGGATTAAAAGTAACTGTGTAAATCATTTTTCTTTTTCCTTTCCGCTATATTCTATCTTCATTTTATAACGACGTTATATTTTCGTCAATATCATATTCACGAAAATTACTTTCATATAATGAAAGATTAACGTTTATCAACCGCAAACATTTCTTCACATGTGGCCATTCGCTTATGTGAATCAGGTATCATCACAGTTAAAAACAAGAAAATAATTTCCATCACAGTCGTTGCCGAAACACGACTGAAACAGAATTCATCAAGAAAGAGTTTTTCACGTGATGCTGTTGTAATATGATAAGTCACCTGATCACCAATAGCAGAATGTGGATTATTGGTAATGCCAATTGTAGTTGCGCCATTCTTATTCGCAATTTCAACAGCTTCAACAACTTTATTCGATTCACCAGAATTCGATATTGCAATCAGAACATCTTTTTGACCTAAGGTATGTGTATAGGAAAGCTGCGTTTCCCAAATCGTGCCCGCTGTTGTTGGTATACCGAGTTCATTAAGCTTAAAGGCACCATCAATTGCAACCGGAATAGTATTGCCTACCGCAACAATTTGAACAGCTCTTGCATGTAAGATAGCCTTAAGCAATGATTCAAACTCTTTTGGATCAATCATATTCACTGTCTGCTTGAGTTCTTCTATTTTATTCGCCAGAATATTTTGTAAAGACTGGCCAATATTATCACAGCTGATATCGTTTGAGATATTGCCTTCGCCATAAGTTTCTACCATTTCTTTGGCAAGTCCAATCTTCAGCTGATGAAAGCCCTTGACACCAATGCGCTTACAGAATCTTGAAACGGACGCTTCTGAAACATCACTTTCTTTGGCAAGTTCTGATACAGTCATATCAACAACTTTTTTATGATTATTCAGTATATATTTCGCAATCTTCTTTTCTGAATCAAAAAACTGGTCATACATGACAGAAATATGATCCATTACCGTTAATTGATCACTCATGTTTATCCCTCCACGAAATTTATTTTCATGAATAATGATAACATGATATATAGCGAAAGAAAAGCACTTACATTGAAAAAAAGCAGGTCGATATGACCTACTTCAATAAATAAATCAGATAAATACTATAAACAACGAGCATGGCAATACCACCATAACGTTTCAGCTTATGATCCTTATTGAGTACAAGTAAGGCTAATATTACTGTTGCTGCAATGGCCATGATTGAATCGACAAAGAATTGAGGCTGATAGGCAATTGGTGTGATCAATGATGATAAGCCAAGAATAAAGAGAATATTGAAGATATTGGAACCAACAATATTACCAATGGCAATATCCGCCGAACCTTTCTTAGCAGCCGTCAAAGATGTGACAAGTTCAGGTAGCGATGTCCCAAGGGCAACAATTGTCAAGCCAATAACACGTTCACTTACACCAAGTATTCTCGCAATATTGCTTGCTCCATCAACCGCAAAGTTACTCCCAATCACAACAACGGCAATACCCACAACCGTCATTAATAATAGCACTGCAATATTTCTTTCCTGAATAGGCCCTTCATCCTCTTCCTCAATCAAGCCATTCTTTGTCATAAAGAAGAGATAGCTTAAATAAGCGATGAATAGCACAGTCAGAATAATCCCATCAGTGAGAACCAGCTTCTGTTTTCTTAAACCTAAAACAGGAAGTATGATTGAAATAGCAATTAAAAATGGTATTTCGTAATTGATGGTATTTTTCTTCAAGGCAAGTGGTGTGATGATAGAAGTAATGCCAAGGATAACTAAAATATTCAGGATATTCGAACCTAATACATTACCAATTGCAATATCCGCACTATGCTTGAAGGCTGATGTGATGGATACCGCTGCTTCTGGTGCACTTGTTCCCATGGCAACGATTGTTAATCCGATGACAAGAGAAGGAATACCAAGCTTGTTGGCAATGCCACTTGCGCCTGAGACAAGCCAATCCGCTCCTTTAATCAGCATCAAAAAACCGATGGCGAGTATTCCAATATTTATAATGATTTCCATATATTTACTTTTCCTTTCGCTGTAAATAAGCCTTAAGCTCATCAATACGCCTTTTGGCATCAAACAAGCCAAGATAATACATCTCGCCTAGCTTATCCATATCTCCTTCAACTCGTGATACACCTAGATCTTTGCTTGGGGTAAAGACAAAGACTCTCCCCTCTTCTTCGAGACGATCAAGCTGGTCAAGATCAACATTGTATGCCGCATCGCTTTGAATAAGCGTATTCGCAAAGGCTGGATAATGACGGTAGGCAAAGCGTGTATAAAGAGGATGACGGTCCGTTAGATCTTTACGATAGGCATGGGTTCTTGTCTTGACGACAATAATATTCTCATAGCCTTCCTTCAGTGCCCATTTATAAGGAATATGATCTGAGCAGCCACCATCTAAATAAGGTTCCCCATCAATATAGACCATTTGACTGACATAGGGCATGGATGCTGAAGCCTGAATTGCTTTATTTAAATTGACTTTGCCCTTTTCAAAATAGGTTGGCTTACCTGTCTTACAATTGGTTGCCACAGTGACAAAACGTCTTCTTTCATCACGCAGGGCTTCTAAGTCAATGGGATCCACATCATTAACCTTATCCAGAACAAAGTCAAAGCCAATAATCCCTCCATTATTCTTATAGGCCTCAATGCCAACATAAGCCGAATTATGGCGATTACGTAGATTAATGCGGGCAGAGCGGCCAATTTGACCGGCCAAATAGCCTAAGCCACTCATTGCTCCAGCTGAAACACCAATCACACATTGCATATTGATATCTGCTTCCATTAAAGCATCAAGCACGCCCTGGGTATAAAGACCACGAAAAGCACCACCTTCTAAAACAAGACAACCCTCAGTAATATTTTGAGATGCCTTGCCACGAGGTAACTGGTTGATTTTTGCATAGACTTTTTCTTTCATCTTCATCACCTCTTTTGGCTATCATAATACGAACGCGTAAACTTTTCAACGTTCATTTTTTAAGGCATATTTCGTATTGCGGCCATTCCCTATTTTCTTGACCTTTCCCTTTTCAACCAGACGTGAAAGGACACGGTAAGATTTCGTTGGACCACAATCCAGGATCTGTTCACATTTCAGCCGCGTAATAAATGGATGCTTCTTAAGATAAACAAGCAACTTTTCCTCACCATTATCATTATCCTCTCGGCCTTTCTTATTTGGCGAAAAATGCATATTATAGAGCGTTACGACAAACTCTCCTGGCACTTCCACAAAGAGCGGTTCGTGGTCATCATCAAATCCATCTAAAATCTTATGAATGCCTGTCCCATAGCTATCAGTTAGTTGAAGATGATAGAAGAATTCGGCAAGATAGCGATTACGACTCTCACTAAAGCCCACCCGCACCGTTTCAAGGGAAATCCCATCAATTAGCTGACCACGGCTACGAAATTCCATGTGATCATTATAGATATAGATATAGTTGGAGCCACGTTTTGTATAATCACGATGGATAAACATATTAGTTAAAACTTCCCATAAAGCTAAATCAGGATAGGCATGATCTTTGTTGTAGGAAGAAAGATATTGAAAGGCATCATCTAACTGTTTCAACAAGGATCCTGTAAATTCACGTCTTGAATCAAGATCTGTCTGGGATGATGATTGAATATAGACAGCTTTTGTCGTAAAGGGATTTTGGTCACTTAATAAGAGACCAAGATTGGTATACTGGTCAACATCATCAAGAATACGCATATTCAACAAGATATCACGATCAAAAGGCATATTCATCTTAGCCATCTTCTTGTTTAAAGTATGAAAAGTGAGCTTTTGTTCTAGCGAGCGGTTTTCTTCAAAGTGACCTACACCATAGTCCTCAATCATCTTCATGATGCTTTCCTGACTCATTGGCTGACAGCTTGGACCAATGCGCATATAGACACCACGTGATGTCATGCCCGCTTTACGTAAATAATAAGGGCGATTTGTTCCCACTTCAATGACGACCTCAATGCATGTCTTGCCTGCCTTGACAACCGGCTGAACAGATACAAAACTCATCGCATCAGGGGATATGCCTCTGACTGAATTGATAATACGAAGCATGCAGTCATCGAGATCTTCAACGCCAACAACTCTTCCCTCATCATCAACACCAATAATAATCTTCCCCCCACCAGCATTAAGAAATGAGACAATTTCCTTTTTAATATTATCAGTATACTGTCGTTTGAATTCTAGATATGTATTCTCTTCCATCTTTCTCACCACCTATCTCTATTATAAGAAAGAAAGAGAAAGCAGGCAAAGAAAAAGAGCGCATCATACGCTCTTAATCACCAAAACATACACCCATCAGTTTAGCATTCTGGACAGGCTTTCCTGCTGGATCAACATATTTCAGTTTACCTGCAGTATCTTCTAGTGGAATGGATCCCACTTCTCCCTGCTTTAAGACGACAAGCTGTCCAAAGCTACGATTCATAATGAGACGAGCGCCTTCGATACCAAACCGCGTAGAAATCGTACGGTCATAGGCATCTGGTGCACCACCACGCTGTGAGTGGCCTATAACTGATGTACGGATTTCTAATTCAGGCATATCCTTTGCTAAGTCTTTGGCAATATATTCAACAACAGAACGACCTTCACGGCTTGCTACCAAGGCCTTATATTTCTTCTTTGAAAGTGTCGCTTCTTCTTTTGTCAAAGCGCCCTCTGAGCAGGCAATAACGGTAAAGTTCTTGCCCTGTGCTTTACGCTGTTTGATTTTCTTTTCAATATTCTTAAGATCGTAAGGAATTTCTGGTAAGAGAATGATTTCACAGCCCGTTGCTAGACCGGCAGCAAGTGTAATATGACCAACCTTATGGCCCATAACTTCAACAATAAAGACACGGCCATGGGATGCAGCTGTAGTATGGATTTCATCAAGATATCTTGTTGCTACTTCAATAGCACTAGAAAAACCAAATGTATAATCTGTTCCATATGTATCATTATCAATAGTTTTAGGTAAACCAATAACATTAAGACCTTCCTGAGCCAAGAGATTGGCAGTCTTGAGTGAGCCATTACCACCTAGTACAGCGAGTGCATCAAGATTGAGTTTTTTATAAGTACGTTTCATCGCCTTAACCTTATCAAAACCATCCTCAACAACACGCATCATTTTAAAAGGACAGCGAGAAGAGCCAAGAATTGTGCCTCCCTGAGCAATGATACCAGAGAAATCACTTGGTTTCATCTTGATATAATCTTCATACATCAATCCCTTATAACCATTCTTGAAACCAATAATTTCCAAATCTTTCACATTCGCATAGAGCGTCTTTGCCAAACCTCGCATTGTAGCATTAAGAGCCTGACAATCCCCTCCACTTGTAAGAATACCTACACGCATAAAGCACACCTCCAATTATTTCAAAAAATATTCTTGCACATTAAATTTAGGTTCTTTATTTTTGACACGTTTATAGCTACGATCACTTAACAGTTCACAAGCTTTCACATTGTCTTTGAAGTAAGCATTGAACATTGTAATGACTTGATTGCGAATACGTTCATCAAGAAGAGGTGCAGCCACTTCCACGCGACGTTCCAGGTTTCTTGTCATTAAGTCAGCTGAAGAAATATAGACATCAGGACTTGTACGACCAAAGATATAAATACGAGAATGTTCAAGATAACGACCGACAATAGAAATCACGCGAATATGATCCGTATAGTCCTTAACACCTGGCACAATACAACAAATACCTCTAACAACCATATCAATATGAACACCAGCCTGGCTTGCTTCAATAAGCTTTTCAATCATTGGCTTACTTGTCACAGAATTGCACTTAAAGCCAACATAGGCATCCTTGCCTTCTTTTGCCAAGGCAATCTGTTCATCAATCTTTTTAAAGATATGATCAAGCATACAATGTGGTGAAACAAATAAGTAATTGGTATGATGCTCAGTTTCCCCTTGTAGGAGATGGGTAAAGATATCATTGACTTCTTCACCAATTTCATTACGTGCTGTCATTAAAGAGAGATCCGTATAGAACTTACTTGTCTTTTCATTATAGTTTCCTGTACCAATCTGACTGATATACTGAATATGGTCTTCCTTTAGAGTAATCAGGCATAGCTTACTATGGACTTTATAGCCCTCTAGCCCATAAATAACCGTACAGCCAGCTTTCTCCAAGGCCTTTGATTGACCAATATTATTCTCTTCATCAAAACGTGCACGCAGTTCAACAAGCACAATCACTTCCTTGCCATTTTCTGCTGCTTTAATTAAGGCATTAACAACCCTTGAATTCTTCGCTACACGGTAGAGTGTCATTTTAATAGAAACAACACGTTCATCAACAGCTGCTTCATCAAGCATTCGTAAGAAGGAATCCATTGAATTATAAGGATAAGCCAGCATAATATCATGATTCATCACTTGTTCAAGCATTGGTTTCTTGTCATTAACAAGTGGTGATTTCTTTGGTGGCAATGGTGTATAGAAGAGCTCTGGATGGGCAATCTTTAAAACATCACGCAATTTGCCAAAGAAAGAGAAATCAAGTGGGGAAGCACTGATAAAGGCCTGTCTTTCATCAAGATCAAGGAATTTTGTGATCATGGAGATTTCAATATCTTCAAGTCCTTCTGTATATTCTAAGCGAACCGGATGAAGATGGCGTCTTTCCTTAATCAGCTTCTCCATAATTTCACGATAACTATTGCCTTCAATGATATCATCTTCATCAATATCTGCACTTCTTGTACATCTGATGACGGATGATTTTTCCACCTTATATTTCTTAAAGAGCTTTGATAGCTGTGAAGCAACAAGCTCTTCAACTAAGATATAATGACTTCTTGTGACTGGAAGTTCCATTAAGCGTTCATCCATCACATTCGCAAGAGAAACGATACCTAGCTTTCTCTTCCCCTTATGGCTTGTCAGCTGAGCTGCAATAAAAAGTTCACCATTATTCATAAATGGAAATGGCGTACGCTTAGAGACAACAAGTGGTGAAAGCAGTGGCATGATTTCTCGATCAAAATAGTTTTCTAGCAAGCGCTTATCATCCTTATTGTCAATTTCATCAAAAGTATCCAGTTTAACATTGTATTCTAAGAGCTCATTCATAATTTTCTGATAATAGCTATCTTTCTTATGATTGAGACGTCTAATCTTTGTGAAACAAGCTTTCAGCTGTTCTTCAGCTGTCATCTCACTCTTATTATCAATCATGGCTGGATAAAACAGCATCTGGTCATAAAGAAAACCAAGACGTACTCTAAAGAATTCATCCAAGTTTGTCTGGTAGATAGACACAAAGTTCATCTTCTCCGCTAAAGGCACCATGTTGTCATTTGCCTGTTTTAATACACGATCATTAAATTTGAGCCAGGAAAGCTCACGGTTATCCATATATTCTTTCATTATCAATATCCCTCCCATAGTAAACACATTCTACAACATCAATGTAAAATCTATATTAACCTGCGGTAAAGATTTATCTATATATACTATGTTATACCTTTAGGGAAGAATGCAAAAGAAAAAACTCCCTAGGGAGTTAAATTAATGCAGCAACAGCTTCTTCTACACTCTTCATGTTAGCCGTTGGTTCAAAACGACCAACAACTTCACCATCTCTATTGACTAAGAACTTAGTGAAGTTCCATTTAATATTAGGATTATTCTTATAATCCTTATCAATCTTCTTAAGCATAACACGCATAGCTAAAGCTTTTGCACTATTACCGAAGCCTTTAAATGCCTGCTGACTTTTCAAATAGGTATAGAGTGATAATTCATTTTCACCATTGACATCACTCTTTTTCATCTGTGGGAACTGTGTATTATATTTAAGTGTGCAGAATTCATGAATTTCTTCATCTGTTCCTGGTGTCTGCCCGGCAAACTGATTACAAGGGATATCAAGAATCTCAAGACCTTGATCATGATATGTCTCATAGATGCTTTCAAGATCCTTATATTGTGGTGTAAAGCCACAGCCAGTTGCTGTGTTGACAACAAGAACGACCTTACCTTTAAAATCCTCCATTGATTTTTCTTCACCATTAGCTGCTGGAACTGAATATGTATAGAATTGACTCATATAATGACCTCCATTTCACTTATTATTTTAGCACTATTTATATTGTTGTCAACTTAGTTTTGTACAATTTATATGAACAAAAAAGATATTGGCTTTCACCAATATCCCTTGCATTATAATAACTGATCAAGTTTATTTGTAAGAGCTGTTGCTGGCATAGCACCAAGTGCTTCATCAACAACCTGTCCACCCTTGAAGAACTTAAAGTTAGGAATAGACATAACACCATACTGCTGTGCGACTTCAGGGTTTTCATCGACATTGATTTTAACGACCTTTGCCTTACCAGCATATTCTTCAGAAATCTTGTCTAAAGCTGGTGACATCATCTTACATGGACCACACCAGTCTGCATAGAAGTCAACTAATACTGGTACACTCGCATTAAGTACTTCTGTTGGAAATTCGCTTGCATTAATAATTTTACTCATATATTTTTACCTCTCTTTTTTCTTTTACAACTACAGTATAGAAATTTATTAGATTGCGGTCAATCATTATGCTTTCTATTTATTGATGGTGAGCTAGCCAGTTTGCTTTCTTAAAGTAGACAACAAGCAAGATGGCACAAATCACCCATGTTAGTGGCCAGCCGAGATACACAACAACAATAGAATGAACAAAGTGATAAGCTATTGCCAGATAGATCTGACGAATAACGACATAGCATCCAACCATCGTATACATTGGAATCTTAGAAATACCCACACCTCTTAATGCACCGGCTAAAATATTTGTGATTGGGATGACAATATAGCCAGCACACATCACCTTAGCCATTAAGAAGCCGCTCTCAATAACTTCTGGCTGTTTTGTGAATAAGCCAATTATGCGATGCCCAAAGAAGAAGAGGACAACCATGAATAAGAAAGCTATTATTTCATTCATAATCAGAGTTTGACGAATACCTTTCTTAACACGCTCATACTTCTTTGCCCCAACATTCTGACCGACAAATGTCGTAATGGCGAGTGAGAATGACTGAACAGGTAAAATCACAAATTGATCAATCTTTGTATAAGCGGCATAACCGGCTACGGCATTTGCCCCAAAGCGGTTAATATAGGATGTTGACCAGACATTGGAGAAGGAAACAATACAGTTCTGTATAGCTGTTGGTACACCTATTTGAATAATTCTCTTTGTCATATGACGATTGAAATGTATTTGCGAGACGTTTATACGATAATTCGCCTTTACTCTTAACAATCTCACCACGACAAATAAAGCACTTAGACCTTGAGATATCAATGTCCCATAGGCAACACCGGCAACACCAAGATGTAAGTAGAGTACAAAGACAAAGTCAAAAATGACATTTGCGAGTGAACTGATAGCCAGATAATAAAGTGGTCTTTTAGAATCCCCAATAGCACGCAGAATACCTGAACCCATATTATAGATCAATACAAAGCTGACACCATAAAAATAGATTTTCAAATACAGTGTTGCAAGGGGCATTATTGATTGTGGTGAACGAATAAGTTCAAGAATTGGTCTTGCGACAAGAATACCGATAATCGTAAAGATCATGCAAAGCACTAAAGTCAATGCAGCAGCAGAATGAACAGCCAGGCTCATATGCTTGTCATCTTTAGCACCATAGTACTGTGAAATGACAACACCTGCCCCAGTTGATAAACCTAGAAATGCACCGACAATAACATTAATAATGGGCGTTGATTGCCCTACGGCTGCCAGGGCATCGGGTGAAACATAATTTCCGACAACATAGGAATCAACGGTATTATAAAGTAACTGAAAGAAGTTACCTATTAATAAGGGGATTGTGAAATAAAGAATAGATTTGCCAACATGGCCTTCAATAAGATCATTCTTCACTTGTCATCACCTCTTTACGACGCTGCTTCATGCGTCTATGTAAGTCATTACGTAACAATGTATAAAGGGCGCTAGTGATTGGGACACCAAAGATGACACCACCAAAACCAAAAACACCACCAAATACCGTAATAGAAGCAAGCACCCAGATACCAGGTAAGCCAAGCGATGTTCCTACAACTCTTGGATAGATCAGATTGTCTTCAAACTGCTGAAGAATAACAATAAAGATCAGGAACTGTATGGCTTTGACTGGGGAAATAGTAAAAATAAGAAAAGCTGAAACAAGTGCACCTAGATAGGCGCCAAGGACAGGAATGAGTGCCGTTGTCCCAATAATGGCCCCAACCATCAAGGCATAGGGGAAACGCAGAATAGTGCATCCCAATGCCGCAAGCACCCCAATAATAAGTGCTTCAGTCACTTGCCCAATCACAAAATTCTTAATGGATTCATTAAAAACATGGGCAACATAACTTATTGTTGGATAAGCTTTAGGCAAATAGGTTTTTAAGACACGATTAAGCTGAGCTAAAAGTGTTTCCTTTGAGCCAAGCAAATAAAGGGAAAACATAAAGCCAAAAAAGAGTGTTGCCACAATGCCAGCTATCGATGACAATACTTTCGTCATATTGGAAAGCAAACCTGAAGCTCCGGTAAAGAGATGCTTCAACATATCCGTACTTGTCGAAGATAATGAACCTTTGCTTAAGTCGCTTAAGAAGGTCTCAATTGGGGTAATAAAGCTCTTGAGCTGGGGATATTTTGATAAGTCGTTGAGATAAGGCGATAAGGCCTTAAAACTATTTTTCAAGAGAAGTTCTGTTGCATCAATAATCTGTGGCACAATAATAGATACAAGTAAAGCAAAAAGTAGCACAACACTTAGATATGAGAGAATGATACAGAGTGGTCTTTTTGCTTTTTGATATTTCTTTTTAAAAATATATTGATAAAGCTTTTCAAATTGAATCATCAAGATATTGACAACATAAGCCATCAACAAACCAATGATCATCGCACTCGATGCTTTTATAATAGACCCTACTAGCGCTACAAAGCTCTTCCAATAGAGTATAGCAAGATAGAAAACAAAGCCAACAATCGCCATAGGAATATATTTTTGATATTTTTGCATGTCATACACCTCGACTACAGTTTACCGAAATGTCGATAAAAGACAAGGAAAACAAAAAAAGATGATGAAAGTTCATCATCTAAAGATAGAAAGAGGTTCTTCTTAGACTAAGATAAGCCTGTTTCTTGATTGCATTCAGATCAAGATCGCAATAAAGAAGTTCCTGATAATCACTGCCTTTGATCAAGGTTGTACCTTTGTAATCAACCACAAGAGATTCACCTGCAAAGTCCATTGCATCTTCTTTACCCACTCTATTACACATTGCGATAAAGACAGAATTCTGGAAAGCCTGCACACGCATTTCCTGCTCAAAAAGCTCCATATCTTCCTGCTTGGTATTGACTGTTGGGACAAGAATAAGCTTAGCTCCCTTTAAGGCTTCAGTGCGGATGCTTTCAGGAAAATGCCGATCAAAACATACCACAATCCCAATCTTGCCAAGTGGTGTTTCAAAGACATGAAAACCATCATTTGATGGTGTGTAATAGGCTGATTCATGAAACCACTTTGCATCACCAACATGGACCATCTTTTGTACACCTTGTATTTCTCCCTCTTGATTAATAAAAAGACTAGCATCATAACATGCAGCATCTTCCTTAAGATAAATATTAGGTACAACACTGATATGATATTCTTTAGCCGCCTGACAATAAGCTTTTACAATGGGTGAATCTAAGGTTAATGCATAATGCGTAACATCTTTGTCTTTATATTGGGGAAAGAATTCCGTTAGGAATACTTCAGGAAAGAGAATGAGATCAGCTTGATGATTTGCCGCTTCTTCAATAGCTGATAAGCTCTTTTTGAGATTGTCATGTATATTACCTTCATTATACATCTGGTACATTGCGATTTTCATAGCCATCCTCCCTTTAAAAAAGGGTATCCACCCCTGCAATCAGATGGATATCCTTTAATAAATTATGCTTTTGCAGCAACTGTTTCTTCACTTTCAGCCTTAGCTTCTTTAGCTTTATCAAGATGAGCGAAGAAAGCAGCGATAAGCGTACCTGAGATAGAGTGCCATACACATGAGACAGCGGCAATGATTGTTGCCTGTGGCATTGTCGCAAACTGTGCTGTAGAAGTCGCAAGGTTTGTAGCAAGGCCGGCATTCTGCATACCAACTTCAATAGAGATTGTTCTTCTCTTAGGTGTACTCATACCTGTAAGCACGCCAGCAAGATAGCCTAAGCAATAACCAACAAAGTTATGTAAGAAGACTGCGACAAAGACAACAACACCAGAAGTGATGAAAGCTTTACCCTGTGATGACATAACCCCACCAACAACAGCTGCTAAGCCAAGAACAGCAACACCTGGCATAACTTTCTGTACTTCCTGGAATACTTTGTTTCTACCAAGCTTATAATTTAAGAAGAAACCAACAGCAACTGGTAAGAGCACTGTTTCAATGATGGAAACAAACATTGGGAAAGCCTGAATCTTAATAGTTGCCCCGCCGGCAAGCAAAGCTACCATGAATGGTGTCATCACTGGTGAAAGAATTGTTGAAGCAGTTGTCATACCAACTGAGAAAGCAACATCACCACCACAAAGGTATGACATGACATTTGATGAAACACCACCAGGACAGCAGCCAACAAGAATCAAGCCAAGAGAAAGTGCTGGTGAAAGATGTAAAAGACGTGAGAAGAAATAAGCACTAAATGGCATAATCAAATATTGTGCTGCTGCACCAATACAGATATCAAATGGACGTTTAGCAAGAATCTTGAAGTCTTCTGTTGTCAGAGAAAGACCCATTGAGAACATGATCACACCGATGATTAATGACTGCACAGTAAACTTATTACCCACAAAATCATAGAACATAGATAAATTCACCCATGCCATCATCTGAGGAAGGAAGAATGCGAATACAGCAATCGCAATGACAACCCAGACTGTGTAGTCAGCTAGAAATTTTGATACTTTTTGCAAGAACTTCATAAATATTTACCCCCTATTATTGAATACTCTGACCCCTATTGTATATGAGTACAAAAAAGCCGCTCCTATCAAGGAACGACTTACAATCGCGGTACCATCCTTATTCTAGTTATCCTAGCACTCAGCGTGTACTATCATACACTTTCTTGTTAACGGTAGAAAACCGGCACAGCTTACTTCTTTCAGCCTGCTTCTCAGAGATGATATTGTTTGTGCTGCAAACTAGCTTCCACCAACCGCTAGCTCTCTATCCTGTCTTACACAAATAACTTATTCCCTTCAAAGAATTTACTTGAGTTATTCAACGACCATATAATAGAACGCACATTCACTATTGTCAACATATTTTTTGATAAAATACAATTAGTCATATATTAATTTAGCCTAATCATATATTTTCACTTATTTTATTTAGAAAGAAAACGCTTTACTTATCATCAGAGGATGAATGATGAAGATTCTTGTTATCAAAATATGTTTAAAATTGACTTTATTGATATTTATCATAAACCAGTAATGAAATGGATTGATATTGTTTTAACTCATCACTTTTTATGAAAATCGCTGATGCATCTTTAAAGTCACGATAGTGGATTTCTCCCTCCTCAATCCGCTTTGATTCAATAAATAGAGGTAACTCCTCTTTACAGTATTTACTAAATCGTGTTGACACTGGAATATAAGTCATTTCTTCACTCTTCTTATATTTGTATCCTTTCACTTTATCTAGATGTTTGAGAAATAATAAATATTCCTGATGATCATTCATCAAAACATATCCTCTAATTGAAGTCATATTTTCCATACCTTTTTGATAAGAGATGGATACTGGTTCTTGAATATAGATCAGATCACCTTTCTCTAAATGATTTTTTGTCTTATAAACATCGAGGATTTTAACAGGTGTCTTTACACTATTAAGAAATAATTCACTATTATTTAATGATCGAACTTTAACAATTAAATCACTATGTTTCTCTAATTCATCAAGAGTATTTATTGAATCATCAAAGTATAAGCTATCTTCATCATCAGAATATATGAAATGATCAAGATGGTATTGTTTTTTGATTTGACGTAAATGATATTCTCCAGTAAAAGAATGTTTTGTTGCTAATGCATATCCAATAGTTGCACTTATGAAAATGAAAAGAGTTAAAAAATATATTTTCGTGTTTCTAGTCATTTTTCTCAACTCTTTCTACTTTTCCAGAATTCAAATAAATCTTTTCATCAAATAACTCATCAATATCTTGTTGATTATGAGTAGCAATAATAATACAAGCATTGCGTCTCTTTTCTTCAGTTATAATATTCTTGAATTGAATAATAGCATCTTGATCTAGTGCATTTGTTGGCTCATCTAGTAATATGAGGTCAGGTTTCTCCATAATGGCTTGTGCAATTGCTAATCTTTGCTTCATGCCAAGTGAGTATTTAGCCACGGTTCTTTGATCATGAGGATCTAAGCCTACACGTTTTAATGTCTCTATAATATCCTGTTTGGAAATTTTATCTCTTATTTCTGCTAAATACAGCAAATTTTCCATCCCCGTATAGTATTTAAAGAATGAAGGTGTTTCAATGATTAATCCCATTTCAGGTGGATAATCCATATCTTTATGTAATATTTTATGATCAATACTAATTTCCCCTTGATCAATGCGAATCAATCCTGCGATTGCACGCAACAACATAGTCTTGCCTGATCCATTATGGCCACATAGACAATATATTTTCCCACTTTCAAATTCTAAATTTATATTATTTAAAATGATATTTCCTTTGATTTCTCTAGTAACATCTTTTACACTAATTTTCATAATTTTCTCCTAATAAATCTTTTCTATTGATAATGCACATTAATCCAACAACACTTATCACTAACTCAATCATCTGACATATAAAAGAAAAAACATATTTATAATGAGGAAATACAGAATAAGTTATTGACGTACCATAAAAGGTATATTTAGAAACATAATAGTAATTGTAGTTACCATGATTAAACGGGATATACTTACAAAGTTCTAAATAAGATGGAGAATTATGAAAGACTATCCCTGTTATAATAATTGGACTTACAATGACGAGTAATGAAAGAACCATACCAATTTCAAATTTCATGTAATAAAGAAAGAATTCACTTATGAATAATATAATTAATAGCTGCATAGTTGATGTTATAAGCAGTTTAATCAATTCACCTCCAATTATTTGAATAGGATGAAATTGGAATGTTATAAAAGCAATGATGAGTATTTGAATAAGCTGGTAGAATAATGAGTAAAACACATTCTTTATAGCAAAAAATAAAAGGATTTTCGTATTTTTTTCAAATCTGTATTTTATATAGATTTCATTTTCTTTTATTTCCTTAACAATTTCATAGGGTATGAAATAGATGAACAAGACAGATATCAACAATAATGAAATGATTTGAAGAATGGATGTACTCTCTTCTAAAAAAGTCCCTCCCATATACATTTGATATGTGCCCAATAGACTATCAGGTAGAAAATTTCTATGACTGATATATTTCAGTATAAAAGACAAAGCTATGAGAGCGATGATTTTTATCAATATTCCTTTATTCTTTGTGATGAATTTATAGTACATGCTTAGATTCTCCTAACATTTCAAATTGATCAATAGTTCTATATAAAAGAGCTGTTAATAGCATGATGAATAATAATATAGAAACAATGAGGACAGTCTTATTCTCATATTCGAAAAGCATAAGTGCTACTAAATTAGGAATGCGCCTTTCTCTCAACAAGCCACTTAACAAATTAGTAATGTTACTTAAGCAATAAGTTATGATAATTGATATCGTTTTATTTCTTACTCTGATATGTACAATAATATATATCATGCAAATCATCATAATAGTTATAAAGAAGCTAAGGTAATAGCGCATGATCAGAAAGAAATCTATGTGATAAATCAAGGCAGAAATAACATGCAATGGTAACAATAATGCACATGTTATTGTAAATGCGTCCAAAATCATTTTTCCCATAATAAAAGAAAAAAGTCTTTTCTTTGTATGAAATCTCGGCACAATCATATTATTAAATATTGGTAAGATGTCAGTAGAAAAATATGACAGTACTACAGGAATAATAAAAACAACAATAATGATAATGGAAAAAGTATTCACCATGATATTATTCGTATTGACTGATCCTTTAAACATAAATAAAATCACTAATTCCACTATTACGATAAACAAATAGTTATTGATTTGACTTTTATTAATGAATCGATTCATATTTCTTCATTCCCTTGATCAAAATAAAGATTTCTACCACATTTAATAATAGGATTGACATACAAACACTAAAGAGGGATACATCTACATCAATCCCCATATAGGAAATATAATTTAACCAATTCATATTGAAAATGATGCCAATGATACTAATAATTGCCATTCCAATAAATGTCATAATAGCTATTTGAATAAATTCCATATTCTTAAATGGTTTAATAAAACTCAGAGCATAGGGAATATTGGAAATTGTTGCTAGAAAAAGACTAGTGAGTATATTTTTGGACAATATATAGAGCAATGGATATTGAATTCTTAGAAAGTCAAATAATATTTTTTTATCATATCTTTGAATAAGATCATAGACAGGTATACCCCATCGATTATCAAAGCCAACAGTTGGATATACAATATAAGTAATCAACAGATTAACTAATCCTGAAAACAAAACAACACTAAAAACGATAATAAAATTCGCAATAAACTTAGATAAATAATAATCTTTCTTGCTTATTCGTGTGATGACCATTGCTTGCATGCCATTTTTTTCTTCTTTCCACTTGTTTGAAGAATAAATAATCATCACAAGAAGAGGCGATAAATACTCAAAAATGTTGACAATTGCCCTAGCTTTAATACTGACATACATAGAATTATCAATATATGATTTGATATATAAAATATTTTGACCATAGTCATGATAACAATTCAGAATGATACTCATTAAACTTACAAAAAGAATAGCTGCAAATACAAATTTGAACTCAATCTGATTTATTGAGTTCTTTATTTCAATTTTAATTTGTTTAATCATAATCTCAATACACTCATCCTCCATTTCATTCTAACTGTTTGGTACTATAGCTGCATGATTCTTAAGTATTCTCCCTTTATTAATAGTGTTTGCATTCATAATATCCTATGACATTTACTACACTAACTTGCATTTTTACACATTCATTAATTGCATGACGTTCAACAATTTTCTTTTTTTGCTATAAGCAGTTCATAAGTTATTCATACCCAAAACAACAATATCCATATTTTAGCTACATTTACATCCTAACATATGCATCAATGCATTTAATAACTATGTCCTGAAATGTATTTTAATGAGCATAAAGTGCATTTTAGGATATTGAAATAGGCAAATAGGATAATCGCTTCTTTTAATAGCGTATAAATAGCTTCTTGATGATTGCTTCCTGTGCAAATAATCGAGTTGTTTATCATTTACAATGTGTGATATAGTATACTCCATAAAAGAATCATGATAACGATTTTCCTTTGATTTCCATGAACTTCTTTATTGAAAATAGGAATGTGGACTATGTATTGCTAAGATACGAAAGTAAGAATTACGACTTATGTCTGACCAATGGCATTTTGTATTCCTAGTAAAATGAACTATGTTTACTTTAAACATAGTTCAATATTTAACTGATGTAATTTTAGGGAGAGAAGAAAGATGATGAGATGTTGTGTACTGGAAGATAATAATGAAGATTTAAATAAGATTGTTGAATGTATCAAATCAGATCATTATTTAAATGATCATTTAGAAATACAAACATTTTATTCACCAAATCAGATTCATTTATCCACAGATAACTTTGATATTTTATTATTAGATATTGATTTACCCGAACAAAGCGGAATAGATTTTGCTAATGAATACCTTAAAATGCATCCAAATTCTAAAGTTATTTTTATAACTACACATAATGAACTTGTATTTGATACTTTTAAAGTTCATCCCTATAGCTTCATAAGAAAAGAGTATATGCATATTGAACTCAATGATAGCTTACATGATCTGCTTGACTTAATAAAGTTAAACAAAAAGGAACTGATCATAAGTGATAAAGGACATGCTATTACAATCCAACAAAGCGATATCATTTATATCGAGTCATTTAAACATTATTGCTATATCTATACAAAGGGATGTCCTGATCCATATAAAACGAGAATAAGCATGTACCATGTTATCAAAGATCTTGCCTTTTATTTCTATCGCGTCAATCGTTCCTATATCATTAATCTCAATGAAATTAAAAAGATCCAGAATGGTAAGGTCACGTTAAAAAACAATTTAGAAGTATCAATACAACGTGGACAAACCAAAAAATTTCAAAACACCTATAATGATTTTATTTGTAGATAAATTATCATAACAAGTGCAACACATGAAAAGTTCATAGGAATTATCTATGCTACTATGTGAGTGACCAAAAAAACATAGAATGGAGATAAGCCTATAAACTATAACCATATTAACATAAATGAGCGTTCCTGCATCTATCAATTTCTC
>NZ_JNKU01000010.1 GCF_000702165.1 Sharpea azabuensis DSM 18934 | reverse complement strand
GTTCTGGGGATACTAAGTTTTTCCTCAATCACCTCCCTGTAGATGTCAAGCCTGCTTGGCTTAGACCTTGTCCTTGGCTTTCCCTCGTACCCTTCATGGTACTTCTTAATGGTTCTGTAATCCTTCTTGTACTTTCTTGCTAGCTCAGCATAATTGGGTTTTGTGTTCGTGAAATCCATTATCCTAAATTCTGCTTGAAGACTTACTTTTTGTGATTCATCCATTGATATCACCTCCTTAGAAAGGATATCAATAACACAAAAAGGACAAAATAAGAATGTAGGTTTTCCGACATTTTTATATTGTCTTTTTCCTACATTATTATTTTATCCTTTGCACGCAGGCGTTGGGGGAGCAATTCTGTAAAGAGCATTTCCCCGGCCATCAGGCCCTTGTCTGCACCCACCCGGACGGGCATAACCACAGCGGCAACATCCATGTGCATATCGTCATTAACAGCCTGCGGATAGAGGAAGTGCCGTTCCTGCCCTACATGGACAGGCCAGCGGACACGAAAGCCGGGTGCAAGCACCGCTGCACCGACGCAGCCCTACGCTACTTCAAGTCCGAGGTCATGGAGATGTGCCACCGGGAAGGACTTTACCAAATCGACCTCTTGAACGGCAGCAAGAACCGTGTCACAGACCGGGAATATTGGGCGCAGAAAAAGGGACAGGCCGCACTGGACAAGCAGAACGCCCCCATGATTGCAGGCGGTATCACGCCCCGGCAGACCAAGTTTGAAACGAACAAGGAGAAGCTGCGGCAGACCCTACGGAAAGCCCTTGCCACCGCTGCCAGCTTTGACGAGTTTTCCTCTCTGCTGTTGCGGGAGGGTGTGACCGTCAAGGAGAGCCGGGGGCGGCTGTCCTACCTCACGCCAGACAGGACGAAGCCTATCACCGCCCGGAAGCTGGGCGGCGACTTTGACCGCACCGCCGTCCTTGCCGTTTTGGAGCAGAACGCCCAGAGGGGCGTAACGGTTCGCTACACCCCGCAGCACCAAGCCGCCAGAGCCGCCGAACAGACCGCAGCCATACCCGAATACCTACACGCCGGGAAAGGCCGCTTACAGGGCGAAAAGACAGGGAAAATCGACCCCAGACAGGACAGTGTGCAGCGGCTTGTGGACATTGAGCAGAAGATGGCCGAGGGCAAGGGCAAAGGCTATGAACGATGGGCGAAGATACACAATCTGAAACAGGCCGCCAAGACCCTGACCATCTACCAACAGTACGGCTTTTCTTCCCCGGAACAGCTTGAAGCCGCCGTTGCTACCGCCTATCAGGAAATGCGCCAGACCAGCGGCGAACTGAAAGCACTGGAAACGAAGCTGCAAGGGAAAAGGGAGTTGCGGCAACAGGTACTTGCCTATGCCAAGACCAAGCCCATCCGCGAGGGGCTGAAAGCGCAGAAATCCGAGAAAGCCCGCGCCGCATACCGCCAGGCAAACGAGAGCGATTTTATCATAGCCGAAGCCGCCGCCCGGTATTTCAAGGCACAGGGGCTTACCAAGCTGCCCGGCCGAAAAGCGTTGCAGGCCGAGATCGAGCAGCTTATCTCCGAGAAAGACGGCCTGTACAACACCTATCACGAACAGAAGCAGCGGTTCAGGGAGTTGCAGACCGTCAAGCGGAACATCGACCAGATTTTGCGCCGGGAAGAGCCGCACCGCAGAAAGGAGCAGAGCCATGAACGATAAGCCGTCCCGCATGGACTACCGCCAGCACCAGGCAGCCCGCCGCCTTGTGCATGAGTGCTGTAACTACGACGAGGGGAACTGCCTGCTGTTAGACGACGGGGAGCCTTGCGTGTGCGTCCAGAGCATTTCCTATTCCCTCATGTGCCGCTGGTTCCGTGTGGCTGTCCTGCCCCTTGACGGGGAGCTGGCCGCAGCCCTCTTGTACCGGGGGAGCCGGAAACGCTGCGCGGTCTGCGGGGCGGCCTTTGTCCCCAAATCCAACCGGGGGAAATACTGCCCCGGCTGCGCCGGGTGCATGAAGAAACGCAAAGCCGCCGAGAGAAAGCGGAAACAAAGGCAGAAATGTCACGCTTTAGAGCCTTTCAAACCCGCATAAATCAAGGCTTTTTTCGTGGGTGTCAAAGGGTATGCGATACATTTATCCTTTCCCCCCGGAAATGCCGTCCTAATGCGTGACAAAGCCCAAAAACGACACAACACAGAGGGAGGTGATACTATCGCTGATTATATCAGGGCAGACACCACGCTGCCCGCCTATCTTCCATACCCCCGTTTCCTGCTGAAAATGGAGATTTCACAGACCGCCAAGCTGCTGTATGCGCTTTTATTAGACCGCTCCACCCTGTCACAGAAGAACGGCTGGCAGGACGGCGAGGGCAGGATATTCATTGTCTACCCCGTTGCGGAGATAGCGGAAATGCTGGACAAGGGTTGTACCGCCATCAAGGGAGCCTTGAAAGAACTGGACGCAGCCGGGCTTTTAGAACGGGAACGGCGGGGCTTCTCCGCACCCAATCGGCTTTATGTGAAAGTGCCGCCTGTCCCAGTGGTACGGTTTTCCGACCAACTGATGGCCGGAAAAGCGACCCTCATACAGTCGGAAAAGCGACCTTATGACGGTCGGAAAACCGACCCTATGATGGTCGGAAAACCGACCCCTAACAAAACTAATATAAACAACTTAATAGAGAACCAAACAATGAGAGCGAGTGGGGAGCCGCCCACAGCTTATGGCCGATATGAGAATATTTTTCTGTCAAAGGACGAATATGACGAGTTACAGGCAGAATACCCGGACAGGCTGGAACGGCTGATTGAGGAAATGAGCCATTACCTTGCCGCCAGCGGGAAAGCCTACCAGAATTATGCCGCCGCCTTGCACAGATGGGCGGCCAATGACAAAAAGGGAGCCGTAAAACAGGGCATCCCCGACTATACCTGTATGGAGGGAGAAAGCTTATGACAAGTGAAATCAAAGATATTTTGGAGAACATGACAACCGCCGCCCCGGAGATGGAGGACTATATCGGCGAGGACGGACTGCTTTACTGCGGAAAGTGCCATACGCCGAAAGAAGCCTACTTCCCGGAGGGTAAGGAGCTGTTTGGCCGTGACCGCCACCCGGCAGAGTGCGACTGCCAGAGAGCCGCCCGTGAGCAGCGGCAGGCCGCCGAGGAACACCGCCGCCATGTGGAAGCCGTGGAAAATCTGAAACAGAGGGCTTTTGCCGACTCAGCCATGCAGCAATGGACATTCGAGAACGACAACGGCAGAAACCCGCAGACCGGGATTGCCCGGCGGTATGCGGAGCATTGGGAAGAAATGCAGGCCGAAAACATCGGCTGCCTGTTCTGGGGGAACGTCGGCAACGGGAAAAGCTACCTTGCGGGCTGTATCGCAAACGCCCTCATGGAGAAAGAAGTCCCCGTATATATGACGAACTTCGCCGTTATCCTGGGCGACCTCTCTCCCGGCTTTACAGGCCGGAATGAGTATATTTCCCGCCTTTGCCGCTATCCGCTGCTTATCATTGACGACTTCGGCATGGAGCGTGGCACCGACTATGGACTGGAACAGGTATTCCGTGTGATTGATACCCGATACCGCAGCAACAAGCCGCTGATCGCCACCACCAACCGCCCGCTGGACGAGTTGAAAAAGCCGACAGACACGGCCCATTCCCGGATTTATGACCGACTGCTGTCCATGTGCGTCCCGATACGCTTTACTGGCGTCAACTTCCGGCAGGAAACCGCAAAGCGGAAAATGGAAACCATGAAGAAACTGCTGGCTGAATGAAAGGAGTATTGCCTATGGAGAATATCAAGCAGCACGACCACCGTACCACCCGCCGCCCCGACTGCGTGACGGAAATCCGCATGGGGAATACCGTTCTTGTCGTGTCCGGCTTTTTCAAGAAAGACACCACCAGCACCGCCGCCGACAAGATGGCGAGGGTACTGGAAGCGGAAGCCGCTGCTACACAAAAAAAGGCGATTTGACAAGCTGTAAAGAAGCAGATTTATCACTTTTACCGCTGTACAGCCGCCCCTGTTCCGTGGTACAATGAAACCACGGAATAGTGGGGCTGGCTGTCGGAAACGGAGGATTTTATGTTAAGACAAGCCACCCAAAACCTCATTACCGCCCTTTATCCGAGATTGTCCCATGAGGACGAATTGCAAGGCGAGAGCAATTCCATTTCCAACCAGAAACGGATTTTGGAAGCCTACGCCAAGCAGAACGGCTTTACCAATCTGCGCTGGTACACCGACGACGGCTACTCAGGTGCGAACTTCCAGCGGCCCGGATTTCAAGCCATGCTTGCAGACATTGAAGCCGGGAAAGTCGGCACCGTCATAGTCAAGGACATGAGCAGGCTGGGGCGTAATTACTTGCAGGTGGGATTTTACACGGAAATGCTGTTCCCTCAAAAGGGCGTGCGTTTTATCGCTGTCAATGACAACGTGGACAGCGCAAACGGCGGCATGGACAATGATTTTACCCCTCTGCGGAACTTATTTAACGAATGGCTGGTGAGAGATACGAGCAAGAAAATCAAGGCAGTAAAGAAAGCAAAAGGCATGAGCGGCAAGCCTGTAACCAGCAAGCCAGTCTATGGCTATCTCATGGACAAGGACGAGAACTATATCGTTGACGAGGAAGCCGCCCCGGTTGTCCGGCAGATTTACCAGCTTTGCCTTGCGGGAAATGGCCCGACCAAGATTGCCCGTATGCTGACGGAGCAGCAAATCCCCACGCCGGGGACGCTGGAATACCGCAGGACGGGCAGCACCCGACGCTACCACCCCGGCTATGAGTGCAAGTGGGCGACAAACACCGTCGTCCATCTGCTGGAAAACCGGGAGTACACTGGCTGTCTGGTAAACTTCAAGACGGAGAAGCCCTCTTACAAGGTCAAGCACAGCGTTGAGAACCCCATCGAGAAGCAGGCTATCTTCCCAAATCACCATGAGCCGATTATCGACACGGAAACATGGGAGCGTGTGCAGGAGTTACGCAAGCAGCGAAAACGCCCGAACCGCTATGATGAAGTGGGGCTGTTCTCTGGTATGCTGTTCTGCGCCGACTGCGGCCATGTGCTGTATCAGCAGCGGTATCAGAACAAGAACCGCAAGCAGGACTGTTATATCTGCGGCAGCTACAAGAAGCGTACCCGTGACTGTACGGCACACTTTATCCGCACCGACCTTTTGACGGCGGGCGTGCTTTCCAATCTCCGGCAAGTGACGGAATACGCCGCCAGGCATGAGAGCCGCTTTGTAAAGCTGCTCATCCAGCAGAACGAAATCGGCGGCAAGAGAAAGACCGCCGCAGCCACGAAGCAGCTTGAACAGGCCCAGACACGCATTGCCGAAGTGAACCGCATTATCAAGCGGCTGTATGAGGACAATGTAAGCGGCAAAATCAGCGACGAGCGTTTCATGGAGCTGTCGGCGGACTATGAGCAGGAGCAGCGGGAACTGAAAGACCGGGCTGCCGCTTTGCAGGAGGAACTTTCCAAGTCGCAGGCCGCCACCGTCAACGCCGAGAAATTCATGGGGATTGTGAGAAAGCACCTTGCTTTTGAAGAATTGACCCCCACCCTCTTGCGGGAAATGATTGAGAAAATCGTCGTGCATGAGTGCAGCTATGACGAGAACGGCACCCGCAGGCAGGACATTGAGATTTATTACAGCTTTGTCGGCAAGATAGACTTGCCGGAAGCCTAACGCCTGACCTATCCGACACAGCCCTAAGTGCCGGATAGGAACGGCAAAATTTTTTACACTTCTATTACTTCTTTATCGCACATTAGCAAAGATTACAGGTGGGAAGACAGCACAGTCTGCTGATATGGTTGATGCTACTAACAACGCTCTTTCTACAGCCTGGGAGAATGTGGACAAGGATGAGAATATCGTTGTGACATTCACAAACAAGCTAGAGTTCTATCAGAACCTAACACTTAAGAAGACAACGAGTGGTAATAAGAGTGATGATAAGTTTGAATTCAATATTAACTTCTCAAATATTCCTAATGAAGGCTTTATGTCAGATTTAGGTATGATTATACCTGATGATAATGGTAAGGCTGTAGTCAATGCTAAGCTTGCAAGTGGTGATGAGGTGACATTTAAGAATGTGCCTGCTACTACAAAATACCAAATTACTGAAAAGGCAAATAGAGGTAAGGCAAGCTATAATCTTGTTGCTGGAAGCTATAAGAAGACGAAAACTAATGATAAAGCTTATGTTGATTTAGCTACTGATGAAGAAGCAGTTGTTGAAGGCAATGATATTGATGTTACATTCAATAATGCATTACCTGAAGCAGCTAATATTGTACTGAAAAACCGTGTTACAGGTTCGTTTGGTGATTATAGTAAGCCATTTACATTTACTGTAACATTTAATAATGTTGCTGATGATGAAGAAATTCAGGTTGATACCTTTAAGGCTTCATCAAAGAACAATCCTAAAGTCATCAAGAAGAGTACGCACTTAAAGCCAAATACAGTAGCACCTCGACGTGCTCCTGCAAGCAACAATACCCTAAGTGCAGAAATTATACTTAAACACAATGAATCTGTTGTCTTTAAGAATGTACCTAAGACAGCATCCTACAGCATTAAAGAAGCAGAAACTGATTATGAGGTTTCTCATAATATTAATGATGGTAATGTGGTTAATGCTGATAGTATGAGTAAGGCTGTTGATAATGATACTATTACATTCATTAATCACAAAGATGGGGTTGTACCTACAGGTACACATTTTGGAATACTAACGATGATATTAGCCTTTGTGGGCTTCTTAGGTTTTGTATTCTATATGCTTTTGAAGACACGTAATGAGCAATAAATATATGTAATATTGAGGTCGAACATTTGTTCGGCCTTTTTGCTGTAATGCTTGTTGAGGGCATATGAGAATGTTAAGCTTTTTATAGGGAGTGGTGGTATGGAGAAGTTAAAGAGAGTGATTTATGGTAAGTATCAATATGTGATTATTGGTATCTATGCTTTCTTTATGTTTTTGGATAAGTGTGTTGTGAAGAATAATGATGTGTTTAATGTTGTGATGAGAGTAGTGAATGATGTGATGTATGTTTATTTATTCTTATTAGCGTTGTGTTTCTTTTATGATATGTGGAAAGAGAAAAGAGATAAGCACTAATGTTGACAGTGATGAATGTTGATGTTAAGGTATAAATGAAATTAAGTTGTACACAACTTAGTGAGGTGACATGATATGAGTTATGATTGTTTAAAGCTAGAGAATCAGCTGTGCTTTCCTCTCTATGCTGCAAGTCATTTAATCACAAAGAAATATAAACCATTATTAGATCAAATAGACCTAACATATACCCAATATATTACGATGATGGTGATGTGGGAGAAGAAGCAGGTGAATGTCAAAGAACTAGGAGAAGCATTGTTTCTAGATTCAGGTACATTAACACCATTATTAAAGCGTTTAGAAGCTAAAGGGCTGATTAAAAGAAAGAGAAGCAAGAAAGATGAGCGTTCTCTTGATGTTACGATTACTGATGCTGGTTTAGCGCTTGAAGAACAAGCAAAGAATATTCCTTATCAGTTAGGGGCATGTGTCAATATTGATAAAGAAGAAGCAGATGAATTATATCGTTTATTATATAAGATATTAGGAAAAGAGGGCGTTGAGCCATCTTTTGAAAGTGAGGAATAGAATATGAAGAAGACTGATGTTGTGATTATTGGGGCAGGGCCAGCGGGCTTAACAGCTGCCTTATATGCATCAAGAGCAGGTGCACAGGTAACAATTGTTGAATCTGGAGCACCTGGTGGAAAACTGAATCTGACAGCTGAGATTGAAAACTACACAGGTATTAAAAAAATTGCAGGTCCACAGTTAGCCTATGATATGTATGAACATGGCTTAAGCTTTGGTGCTTCTTTCGAAATGGCAGAAGTAACAGGTGTTACTGTTGAAGGCGATAAGAAGATTGTGCATTTAGGTGATGATGCGATTGAAGCTAAGGCAGTTATTATTGCTACGGGTACAAAAGAACGTAAGATGAATATTCCTGGTGAAGAAGAAATGACAGGTAGAGGCGTTTCTTATTGTGCTGTATGTGATGGACCTTTCTATCGTGGTAAGGAAGTTGCTGTTATTGGTGGTGGTAATTCTGCTATTGAAGAAGCAACATATCTTTCTACCATTGTGGATAAGGTGCATGTTGTAATGAGAAGAGATGTCTTTAGAGCTGATAAGATTATTTCGGATAAGGCATTAGCTGCTGACAATATTGTCTTCCATTTTAAGAAGAAACCAGCAGAAGTTCTCTCAGAAGACAACAAGGTTGTAGGTTTAAAGGTAACTGATTCTGATACTAATGAACCATCAGTTATTCCTGTAAGTGGTATTTTCCCATTTGTTGGGGCTGATCCAATTACTGGCTTTGTGAAAGACTTAGACATCTTAGATGAACGTGGGTATGTTGTTACAGATGATAACATGGAAACAAGTATCAAAGGCATCTATGCAATTGGTGATGTACGCCAGAAACACTTACGTCAGGTGATTACTGCAGCTAGCGATGGCGCTATTGCCGGACAGCATGTTGCTGATAGTTTAATTTAAGGATATCTCCCTCATAAAGGGAGATATTTTTTCTTTTCTATTCTTGTTGATTCCTTTATAATGGGGAAAAATAGGGGTGAGGATATGAAATTAATAAACGGAAAAGAGATATCTACAAAAACAAAAAATATGATTAAGGCTGAGATTGAAGAAATCAGAAAGACAGGCAAGAGAGTGCCTAAGCTTGCTGTTATTCTTGTGGGGGACAATCAGGCAAGTCAGGTTTATGTACGTAATAAAGAGAAGGCTTGTGCCTATGTTGGCATGGAAAGCTTACGTATTAATAGAGATGCCAATTTCAGTGAAGAGGATTTATTAAAGCTTATTGATGAATTGAATCATGATGAGAGTGTTGATGGTATTCTTGTACAGCTACCATTACCTAAGACAATTGATGAAGAAAAGGTCTTAAAAGCGATTGCGCCGGAGAAGGATGTAGATGGCTTCCATCCAGCTAATATCGCTAAGCTCTTTTTAAATGAAGAGGGCTTTATTCCATGTACACCTTATGGCATGATGGTCATGCTTGAAGAGATTGGATATGACTTAGATGGTAAGGAAGTTGTTGTGGTGGGACGTAGTAATATTGTTGGTAAGCCAGTTGCTTTATTAGCGCTTCATCATAATGCTACAGTGACTATTGCCCATAGTCATACAAAGAATCTTCAAGAAGTCACATCACGTGCTGATGTCCTTATTGCAGCTATTGGTAAGGCTAAGTTCTTTACAGCTGATTATGTTAAAGAAGGTGCTGTTGTTCTTGATGTTGGGATGAATCGTGATGAGAATGGAAAGCTATGTGGTGATGTAGACTTTGATGATGTAAAAGAGAAAGTCTCTGCCATTACACCAGTACCTGGCGGTGTTGGTCCAATGACGATTGCTATGCTCATGAAAAATACATTATTATCATATAAGAGAAGGGTTCAATAATGGAATACGGATTACATGATATTGTTGTAATGAAAAAACCACATCCATGTCATAAGAGTGATCAATGGGAAATCATTCGTATGGGTGCGGATATTAAAATCAAATGTCAGGGTTGTGGTGCTGTTGTCATGTTTAGCAGAAAGGCATTTGAAAAGAAATTAAAGAAAGTTGTTGTACATCAAAGCGAAGAGTAATCTTTGCTTTTTTGTATGGTTTATTATAGAATGAATGGGAATAAAAGGAGTGAATGAAAATGGCATTAACTGCTGGTATCGTAGGTTTACCTAATGTAGGTAAATCAACATTATTTAACGCAATCACAAATTCACAGGTAGAAGCCGCAAACTATCCCTTCGCTACCATTGATCCCAATGTCGGTGTTGTAGAAGTACCCGATCATCGTCTTGATGATCTCGCAAAACTCTTTAATCCAAAGAAAGTCATTCATACAACATTTGAATTTACAGATATTGCCGGTCTTGTAAAAGGGGCAAGCAGAGGTGAAGGCTTAGGTAATAAGTTCTTAGCGAATATTCGTGAAACAGATGCAATCTGTGAAGTTGTAAGATGTTTTAGAGATAAGGATATTACGCATGTAGATGGTTCAGTAGATCCTGTACGTGATGTAGAAACAATTAATCTCGAACTTGTGATGGCGGATTTAGAAACAGTTGATAAACGTATTGAAAAGCTTGAGAGAAAAGCAAAATCAGGTGAAAAGGATGCTCAGGAAGAAATGGCAGTTCTTACACCAATCAAAGAAACACTCGAAGCAGGAAAGTCTGCTCGTGTACTTGAATTCGATAAAGATGAAATGGTTTATGTCAACCAATATAATTTACTTTCTATTAAACCAATCATCTATGTCGCTAATATGGGTGAAGAAGATATTGAAAATCCAGAAGACAACCCATACTATCTACAGCTCAAAGAATATGCGACTAATGAAGGTGCTGATGTTATTCCAATCTGTGCTAAGATTGAAAGTGAACTGGCAGGTTTAGATGAAGAAGACCGTGCAATCTTCATGGAAGACTTAGGTATTGAAGAAAGTGGCTTGGATAAGCTGATTAGAGAAACATATCATTTATTAAATCTCAAGACATTCTTTACTGTTGGACCTGATGAATGTCGTGCCTGGACATTTACTGATGGCATGACAGCACCACAAATGGCTGGTAAGATTCATACGGACTTTGAAAGAGGCTTTATTCGTGCTGAAACTTATTCTTATGATGATATGATGACATATAAGAGTGAGAATGCATTAAGAGAAGCTGGTAAAATCAGACAAGAAGGCAAGACATACGTTGGTAAAGACGGCGATGTCATGTTCTTTAAATTTAATGTATAGGATACCTAGTCATAGGTATCTTTTTTTTGTAAGATGATAAAAGAAGGGAAGGAAAAATATGAAAAAACTTGCATTACTTTTAACAGCTTTCTTGCTTGCAGGCTGCACAAGTACACCTGCTACAAAGAAAGTGAATAAACCAGCAGTCAAAAAAGAAACAAAAACAAAAGAGACAAAAGAAACAACAATCACAATCAGTGCAACAGGTGATGTCACACTTGGTAAAGGTGCTACTGCATCCTATAGCACAAGTATGATTCCATATTATAAACAGTATGGACCAGCTTACTTCTTTAAAAATGTCAAAGACACTTTTACAAAAGATGATTACACTTTAGTTAACTTCGAAGGCACATTAACGAATAGTAATAGTCTTGTGACAAAGACATTTAACTTTAAAGCCGACAAAGACTATATCAAGATTATTCAAGATGGTGGTGTTGATGCAGTGAGCTTTGCGAATAATCATGCCTATGATTATGGTAAAGAAGGCTATGATGATACCATCAACACTTTTAAAGAAAATAAGATGCCATATGCTAGCTATGATGCTGTTTCTTTAGTTGAAGTCAAAGGAAAGAAGATTGGGAATATTGGTGTTGATTTCTCAGGTCTAAATCAAACAAAATTCAATAAGAGTAAGACCTATATTGATGAAGGTATTAAGAAATTAAAGAAGGAAGGGGCTGATCTTATTATTGTCAGCCAGCATGGTGGTATTGAACGCCAATATACCGTTGAACAAATGCAGAAAGATTTAGCCCATTATGCGATAGATAAGGGCGCTAATCTTGTCATTGGGCATCATCCACATGTTGTACAGGGTGTAGAAAAGTATAAGAATGCTTATATTGCTTATTCGCTTGGTAACTTCTGTTTTGGTGGCAATCAGAATCCTGCTGACAAAGATACGATGATTTTCCAGCAGTCTTTTACATTCAAGAATGACAAGCTTGAACACAACGACAATATCAAAATCATTCCAGCATCCATCTCATCCGTTACAAACCGTAATAACTATCAACCAACAATTGCTGAAGGAACAACAAAAAAACGTATTATCAATAAAGTCAACCAATCTTCATCCGTCTTCAAGATTGCCTTTAATGAAGACGGCACTTTAAAGAAATAAGGTGAAAAAATGAATTATAGTGCAATTATTCTCTGTGCTGGGGCAGGTAAACGTACTGGTCTCTCCTACAACAAGATGTTTTATGTCATTGATGGTCAAACCGTCTATGAGAAGACTATGCATGTATTCCTAAATGATCCCCGCTGCCAACAAATCATCGTTGTGACAAAGAAAGAAGAACAAGAAGACTTCCAAAAGCTCATAACCGATTCACGTATTGTCTTTGTAGAAGGTGGAGCTGAGAGACAGGATTCCGTATTCAACGGCTTAAAAGCTGTTAACCAGGACTATGTCATGATACATGATGGAGCACGTTGTTTTATCAAGCCAGACTTGCTTGATCGCTTATGTGCAAGCCTAGAAGAACATGATGCAACACTTGCAATGGTACCTTCAATTGACACAGTCAAACGTGTAATAGATGGTAAAGTTGTTGAAACATTAAAACGTTCCGAACTTTATAACGCCCAGACACCCCAGGCCTTTAAGACATCTTTGATTACAAAGGCCTATCACTATGTCAACGAACATCATCTTGCCGTTACCGATGATGCAAGCTGTGTTGAAGCGCTAAATGAAGATGTCTATGTAGTGATGGGTGACTATAACAATAAGAAAATTACAACCCCACAAGACCTCTAACTATTTATTTTCTAGAACTGAAAATACAACACAATATAAGCGATTTTATGTAAAATAGTCGTGGAAGATATGGAGGAAGAATATGTTAGATAAGAATTTAAAAAAATTCCCAAAAAATTTCTTATGGGGTGCTTCAACATCCGCATATCAGGTAGAAGGTGCAAATCTCTCAGATGGAAAAGGCCCTTCATGCCAGGATGTCAAAGAATTACCAGCTGGGACAGCATCATTGGATATTTGTGCTGATCACTATCATCGCTATGAGGAAGATATTGCATTAATGGCTGAAATGGGCTTTAAAGTCTATCGTTTCTCTATTGCCTGGACAAGAATCTTACCTCAGGGTACGGGTGAAGTAAACCAGGCAGGTATTGATCATTATCATAAAGTTATTGATTGTTGTTTAGAACATCATATTGAACCATTAGTGACAATGTTCCATTTTGATATGCCAGCAGCATTGGATGAAAGAGGTTCATGGTCTAATCCTGAATCAGTTGAATGGTTTGAAAACTATGCCCGTGTATTATTTGAAAACTATGGTTCTAAAGTAAAATACTGGTTGACTATTAATGAACAGAATATGTTGACATTAGTAGGACCATTAATTGGAACATTACATATCCCAGAAGGATGCGAAAATGTCGTAAAAGAAACATATCAGCAGAATCACCATATGTTGGTAGCACAGGCAAAAGCTATGGCCTTATTGCATAAAATGTTCCCAGAAGACAAGATTGGTCCTGCTCCCAATATCTCACTTGTCTATCCAGCAAGTTGTAAGCCTGAAGATATTCTTGCAGCACAGGAATTCAACGCTATTAGAAACTGGCTCTATTTAGATATGGCAGTTTATGGTCGTTATAATAATTTAGTATGGCGTTATCTTGAAGAACATGATGCCACACCTACATTTAGAGAAGGCGATGAAGAAGCCCTAAAAGCAGCACATCCTGATTTCATAGGATTCAACTATTATTCAACAGCAACAGTACAGCATGCTGATGTGAATGAAGTATTAAATCCAGGTGCTGACCAGCAAACTGCAAGAGGAGAAGCAGGTTACTATAAAGGCTTCAACAACCCTTATCTTACAAAGTCTGAATTTGGCTGGGAAATTGACCCACTTGGCTTTAGAGCTAATATGAGAGAAATATATTCCCGTTATCATTTACCAATGATCGTAACGGAAAATGGTTTAGGCGCATATGATACGCTTACAAAAGACGGTAAAGTACATGATGACTATCGTATTGCTTATTTAAGAGCACACATTGAACAATTAAAACTCGCTATTACTGATGGTGTTGAAATGATGGGTTATTGCCCATGGTCTGCTATTGACTTAGTTTCAACACATGAAGGCATTAGAAAGAGATATGGCTTTATCTATGTTGATACAACTGATGAAGAAGTTGGTACATTAAATAGATATAGAAAAGACTCATTCTACTGGTATAAGAAAGTCATTGCTTCTAATGGTGAAGATTTAGCTGACTAATATTCTTTCAGCAATCAAGAGGAGATCTTCTACCCTACATATTTTAAGGACGGAAATGCCATAACAGGTAGTAACCGTCCTTTTTCGCTTTTGAAAAACCACATTCAAAAGAGCTTCTTGATATCACTAGGAAGCATGATGAATTTCCCGCAATCATGACGCTATGAGATATGCAAATATGGAAGATTTAAAAAGGCTCTTGAAGAATAAAGGTTTAAAAGTGCTTAAATGAGAGTATAGAGCGATGAGTGTATTTGCAGGGGTAAGCTCATCGTTTTATTTATGTTTATGAAACTTAGAAAGATGTGTATTGATTTTTTATGATATTTTGGTCACTTTTTGGATTTGTGATTGCTTTTTATAGTGCATCGTGATATGATGTCAAAGCAAGTTGTGACTTGCCCTGTTCCGTTCAGGAACCGTTTAGACCAAAGGAGGTAAAAAGAATGAATAAGTACGAAATTATGATGATCTTCAAACCTGATTTAGAAGAGAATGTGAGAAACAAGACTCTTGAAGATTTAAAAGGTGTCCTCACTTCAAATGGCGGTGTTATTGACAACGTATCTGAAGAAATGGGTATGCGTGAATTAGCTTATGAAATTCAGGATTACAAGAAGGGTTACTATGTAGTTATCGATACTCATACTAACACTGATGATATTGCTGAATTCGAACGTTTATCACGTATCAACGCTAATGTTTTACGTCACTTAACTTTACGTCGTGACGAAAAATAAGAAGGTGCACTAAATGATTAATCGTGTTGTCCTGGTTGGTCGTATGACCAGAGATCCTGAGCTAAGAAGAACTGGTAATGGCACTGCTGTTACGAGCTTCACATTGGCTTTAGATCGTGGATTCACAACTCAAGATGGTCAGTCTGCTGACTTCATTCCATGTGTTGTATGGAATAAAGCTGCAGAAAGCACAGCTCAGTATTGTCATAAGGGCTCACTTGTAGGTGTTGATGGCTCACTTCGTTCAAGAAATTACACAAACAACCAGGGACAGAAAGTCTATGTTGTTGAAGTGATGTGCAATAGTGTAAAGTTCCTCGAATCACGTCGAGAAGCAGAAGCTAGACCACAGGGAAGCTATAACAACCAGTCTTCTTACAATAACAACAACTCTTACAACAATCAGAATGCATTTGGTAATCAACAAAATAACTATTCAAACCAGCAAAATACATTCAATAATCAGTCCAATAATACAAATCGTCAAAACAATTTCTATGATACAAATTCAACACAGGTCGATTTAGATAAAGACTTCAGTGATGATGTTAATGCATATGATATCATGGATGACGACATTCAATTTTAAATAGGAGGAAAAGACTATGGCATTCAGAAGACAGAGAATGGGCAGAAAGAAAGTCTGCTATTTCACTAAGAATAAAATCGAATACATCGATTACAAAGATGTAGAATTATTAAAGAGATTCGTATCAGCTAATGGTAAGATCATCCCTAGACGTGTAACTGGTACTTCAGCTAAGTATCAGAGACAGTTAGCTAGAGCTATCAAGAGAGCTAGACAGATGGCTTTATTACCATACGTTGGTGAATAATACTCAACGATACAAGAACTAAGAAGACCTCGAAGATTTAATCTATCGTGGTCTTTTTTCTTTTAGAGTAAATTAATGTATATACAAAATAGTTAAGTAATTTTATCTTGATTATTATACTGCTGAGCTCTAAAGAGCAGTTTACTAACGAAGGTGAAACGCAAATAGAAAATCATAAAAGGATTAACTATTTTGTTAATCCTTTTATGATTGGTTTTCTTTTATTGCTTGTTTTATATAAAGTAAAAACGAATTAATAGTGGATTTTTGTTTACATACAAGTCCTGTTTCACCATAGCCTTTAACATATTTTATAAAAATGTTAGAGTTATTTTTGGCCCTTCATGATAGCAGTGATTGATTGTTCAAGTCCTGTTTCAACGGTTTGTAAAACAATTTGAATAATCTGATTTCTTTCAAAATTTAAATAGTTTTTATGGTACCATTTAATGGTTGTTAAGATATTATTTGAAATAAGAGATGCATATAGTTTAATTAAATCATCCTGATTAATAGATTTTTTGAAATATGTGCAAAGGTCTGATGTCATGATCGTATGCATATCTTCAAATATATTAATGGGTAGTATTTTTGATTCTAAAATTAAAAGTTCATCTTTATTATCATCAAAGAATTGAATTAAACAATCAATATTATGTACATTGATACCATTTACAAAGTTTGAACTGGCTTTACTAAATAAGGATATATAATCTTTAGAAATCTTTTCAATTAAGTCATATTTATCTGAATAATGACGATAGAATGTTGTTTTATTAATTCGACATTCATCTACCAGCATGGACATAGTAATATCTTTAAATGCATATTTTTTAAGAAGATGAAGCATACTCTTTTTTATATTTTCTTTAGTTTTGATAACACGTAAATCTTCTTTCATATATTTTGCAACTTTCTTTCTGTTTTTGTTGCTTAAGCAACTTTTTTGTTTTTTCATGTGATTTTATTCTTATGAGGATTATATCATAATTTAATCTAGATAAAATAAAATGGAGGAGAATAATATGGAAAACAAATATTATCCTAATTTATTTAAAAAAGGAAAAATTGGTAATGTTGTGCTTAAAAACAGAATTGTTCGTAATTCAATGGGAACTTATTTAGGAAATCCTGACGGTTCAGTAAGTTCACGACAGATTCAAGCATATGTTGACGCGGCTGAAGGTGGTGCTGGCTTAATTTTTATGGATAACGCAACTCCTGTTCCAATGACATCTTGTGGTTTGCGTGCTGATGGTGATGAATTCATTGCAGGTTTATCACAGTTAGCTGATGCTTTAAAAATGCATGGTGCTGCAGCTGGTATGCAGTTAGCTCATCCAGGTCGTGATGCTGGTTTCGTTGGTAGTGCAGACGTTATCGGTGCATCTCCAATCACTTTTGAACCATGGTATGAAGCAGGTGCTAAATTACCAAGAGAATTATCTGTAGATGAAATTCATGACTTAGTTTCAAAATTTGGTGATGCTGCATTAAGATGTAGACATGCAGGCTTTGATATTGTAGAAATTCATGGTGCAGCTGGATGTATTCCAACAAACTTCTTATCACCACATGATAATCATAGAACAGATATGTATGGTGGATCATTACATAATCGTATGCGCTTATTAATTGAAATGGTAAGAGATATGAAGAAAAAATGTGGTCCTGATTTCCCAATTGGTGTTAAATTAAGTACAGTTGACTGGGAACCAGAAGGTATCACATTAGATGAAACAATAGAAGTTGCGAAAGCATTAGAAAAAGAAGGAGTATCTTATATCAACGTTATGGCTGGTACTCATGCAACTGCTGCAATGGAATTCTTAATGCCTAACTGTTTCAATGCTGCTGACTGTAAAAAAATTGCTGATGCAGTTAATATTCCAGTCTTTGTAGGTCATAATATTTTTACACCTGATGAAGCAGAAGAATTGTTGAAAAATGGTTGCGGTGAATTTGTTGCTTTAGGTCGTTCTCAATTAGCAGATCCACATTGGGCTATTAAAGCTGAGTATGGTCAAGCAAGTGAAATTAAACCATGTATTAACTGCTTAATTGGCTGCTTAGATAGAGGTTTATTAAATCATACAACTATTCATTGTACAGTTAATCCAGGTTTATATAAATTTGAAAGAGAAACAATTAATACAACTAATCCAAGAAATGTTGTTGTTATTGGTGCAGGACCCGCTGGATGTGAAGCTGCTTTAACAGCTGCAAATAATGGTCATAAAGTAACAATTTATGAAAAACGCGAATTTGGTGGTGCGATGATTGAAGCAGCAAAACCAGAAAACAAAAAGAATATTCGCCGTTTAATTTCATATTATAAAGATCATATTGACGCACATAAGAATATTACAGTTATTAATAAAGAAGCAACATATGAAGAAATCGTTGCAGGTAATTATGATGTATGTATTGCTGCCACTGGTGGTGTTTCTAGAAAAATTAAAGCCATAAATATTGATAGTCAAATGGTAGTGAATGCAATGGATTATTTAGGTGGAAAAAAAGTTGATGGTAATACAGTTGCTGTTATTGGTGGAGGTATCACTGGTGCAGAAACAGCACTGGAATTAAAAGCTGAAGGTAAAAAAGTAATCATTGTAGAAATGACTGATCATTTCTTAGCACAAAAGTCGAATGCATGCCAAGCATACTCAATTGCAATCTCTCAAACAGATATTGAAATTAAAACAGGTTTAAGATTAATTGAAGTAGGGGATCATACTATTGTCTTAACAGACCGTTATGGTAATGAACAAAATGTAGCTTGTGATAATGTAGTTATTGCAGCAGGTTTTGTTCCAGATAACTCTATCTATACAAAGTTAGAAGAAGAAACAGATATGCAAGTATTTAATGTTGGTGATGCTAAACGTGTACGTCAAATTTTTGATGCTGTACACGAAGGATACATTGCAGCTAAATTAATTCACTAAAAACATATAAAATATAGTATAGGAAACACTATTAACTTTTCCATAATAGGAAGATAATGTTAATTCACACAAGACACATTTATACGTGAAAGTTTCAGAAAATATAATTGACAGTTGCATATGATAATTAAAAATAGCCACAAAATAACGCAGTTTTTCAAATTAAATTAACGATTTTGTTCCAGATAAAACGATAAATAAGTGTTTTACCTTATGTTGGTGAATAATCTGTACTTTGAGTCCTGACTTATGTCAGGGCTTTTTCTTTTATCTCCGATAGTTTGTATTTAGCAATTCTTTGATTGTTTTGTGCGCACAAGACTGACCAGTTTATAAAAAAGTAATAAAATGTTGCTAAGGTGGAGTTGACTTCAAAAAAGGGAGATTGATATGAATAATAATCAAATAATGGGTGGTATGATGAAAGCCGCTTTTCTATGTAAAATTACATTTTTGCTACTTGTCATATACATAGATTTAATATATAATCTATGCATAAATTAATAAAAGTTTCAGCTTATGAGGATATAAACATGTGTGAATCATATAAGGCAATACTTTTTACAATAACAGCACATCATGACGAAAGCATGGAGGTATTATAAATAATGGCACGTTCTAAAAGCAATAATGTACAAATCAATATTTCTATTCCTTCTGAATGGAAGACCCAGCTTGAGAACCTTGCACGCATCTATTCTGTCGAGGAAGGTAAAACCATTACATTCCTTGACCTGATGCGCAGAGGGATTCAGGAAAAATATCAATTAGGTGAAAAAGACAATGAGCGAGGAACAATATCATAGTGCTTCGCATTGTAAATATCTGACGCAGTATCATATCATCTGGTGCCCTGAGTTCAGATTCACTGTATTGCAGAAAGGCGCTGACGATAAACTAAAAAACATCCTTGCTGACATCTGCAATCAATACGGATATGAAATCAAAGCATTGGAAGTGATGCCAGACCATATACATATATTCGTGGATTGCCCGCAGACGGTTGCTCCCTGTGATATAGCAAGGACGCTTAAAAGCATCAGTGCTATTGAGATGCTTAAGGCGTATCCAGAGCTGAAGCAGTTTTACTCCCGTCGTGGGGTATTATGGTCAAGGGGATATTTTGTATCAACGGCAGGACATATAAGCGAAGCTACAGTTAAGAGATATATCGAGGAACAGAAAAATCATGACTGATGAAGAATACAAGAAAATCTTGAAGCAGTTTCATAAACTTTCTGACAGGCACATCCTGGCTGTCGAAACCGATATGCCGTATTCTGATGTGTTAAAAGTCGTGGCTCTGTCAGACAGGATACGCAAGGCCGGGAATGAACTTGTCGGGCTTATGAGAAAGAATTATGACCAGCTTTTACGTACCAAGAGATACCGCAAATTGCTTAAATTATATGGGGATACTCAAGACAAAGATAAACGTAAGGCTTTGGCAAAGCAGCTCAACGAAATGCAGATATCCTACAATATCACATGGGATTATTGCAGAAGATCCATGATACCCATAGGCAAGAAATATGGCATAGATGCTGTTTTTGCTCTTACTAAAGCCGAAGATATCTGGAACGGGATGGAAAAATGTCTTTATGGTGATGGCGGCATTATTCATTTTTCTAAATACGGAGATTTGCCATGCATCAGGGCAAAACAGATAAACCGTGGCATCTCAATGTCTGTTAAGGACAATAAACTGCAATTCAGGCTTGGTAAAACTATGTTTGGAATACAGGCAGATGACAGATTTCAACAAGATGAAGTAGATGCTGTTTTATCTTATCTTGCCGAACCAGAGAACATAGATAATAAAGCTATTAATACACTTATCGAAGATGCCTGCTGCATAGATACATATAGACCATGCTATGCTACTCTCGTGCCTAAGATGATAAGAGGCAAGTACAGACTATATCTTCATCTGACCATCGAAGGGAAAGCGATGCCCAAATATGGCAAGCATGGCAATCCCCGTCACATATACGGCAAGGGCACGATAGGCGCTGATATCGGAACGCAGACGGTTGCATATACATCAGATACCGAGGTTGGCTTAAAGAATCTTTCGGAGCGTGGTAACAGTATCCAGACATCCGAAAGAAAGGAACGACTTCTTTACCGCGCCATGGACAGGTCAAGGCGGGCTACGAATCCTCAGAACTATAATGATGATGGCACGATGAAGAAAGGCCGTAAAATATGGAAATACTCTAATCATTATAAGCAGCTAAAAGCCAAGCACTCTGAATTATGCCGTATCAACGCGGTCAACAGGCAGCTTGCAATAAACGAAGATGCCAACCACTTACGAAGTCTTGGAGATACGTTTGTGACTGAATCTAAAAATGCGAGCAGGCTCATGAGGCGCACAAAAGAAACTACTGTTAACAGTAAAGGCAAGTTCAATAGGAAAAAGCGTTTTGGCAAGTCCATAAAGAACAGATGCCCTTCTGGATTCCAGACTGCGGTAGAAAGGAAATTCAAGGCCACGGGTGGTACGTACATAGAGGTTCCGAACAATTACAGGGCAAGCCAGTATGACCACACTGCCGATGATTACATCAAAAAGAAACTGTCTGACAGGCTGTATAAACTTCGTGATGGCACTGAAGTACAAAGAGACTGGTACTCATCATATCTGCTTTACTGCTACGATTATAGAACACAGAACATAGATAAAGACAAATGCAATGCAGAATTTGAAAGATGCTACAACAAAGAAAAAGCCCTGATCACATGGATTAAAGCTAATAAAATCAAGATACTGAATAGCGGAATTAAAGTAGCTTAACAATTCAATATCAGGGAGATTGACTGTACTCCCTTGCTGCAAGGCAGAAATTTACCGTTAATGTGGTCGTAGGACCGCTTGGTAATAAAAGTCCTGATTCAGACAGATTTACACTTGTAACTCCAAAGCCTGAAAATGGTGTACGATTACAAGCTACCCTTGGCAATCAGAACCCCACGGGCTTGCCCGTGGGAGCAGTCAGTGGCGATGCCCTAGGTGTACCTTATGAATTTAGGAAACGTGATAGCTTTAAGGCAACTGGTATGACATCAGGTGGATATCATAATCAGCCTTTAGGCACATGGTCCGATGATTCCGCATTATTACTAGCACTAGCTGATGGACTAGGACAGGATATGAGCATACAAGAAATTGGCAATCTTTTTGTGAAATGGCGCATGTCAGGTGCTTATACACCTGATGGTGTTGTCTTTGATATTGGAGCAACCACCAATACGGCTATTTACAATATCGCAAATGGCATCTATCCAACTGATGCTGGATTGAAAGGTGTTCATAATAATGGCAATGGAGCCTTAATGCGTATTCTTCCTGTTGCCATTAAATACATAGATGATGATTTTAGAGAAGAGAATGTTGAAGCAGTTGCTTCAATGACCCATGGACATAAGTTATCGATTGATTGTTGTAAGATTTATGTTGAAATGGCTGTAGATTTACTTCATGGGATGAATGCTATTGAAGCATATCAAGATGTCTGTTTAAGATTTAAGCGTGGCTGTGATCGTAAACTCAAGCGTTTTCTCTCAGGCAAACTTTTGACTGCTAGACGTGATCAAATCGATTCCTCAGGCTATGTCCTCAGTACACTAGAAGCAGCCGTCTGGTGCTTACTTCATAATGATAACTACAAAGATACAGTCTTAGCGGCAATCAATCTAGGTGATGATACGGACACAACAGCTTGTGTAGCCGGTGGTCTTGCAGTTATTCTATATGGCTATGATGCCATTCCAGAACTTTGGCTTAAACAGCTACGTGACCGTGACCAGGCTGAAACTATTGCAAGAAAATTATGTCAGTAAGAAAAGGCTTGTTGATTAATTAAGAGATGAATAGTTGAAATAAAGTCTTTAAAGTGCCAGTTAACTAAACTTTTTTGTTATTTATTCAAATTAGTTTAGTTAACTGGCACTTTTGTGGTGTTTTGTAAGTGATTTCTTCTAGATAGGTGCTATGACAAATGATGTGTATGAGAAAAAGGCTTCACGTAGAAGCCTCTTAAACATGTTTTCTAATTGCTGTATCAGCAAAGGCAAAATAGTCAGGACGATGTCTGCTGATAGTGTATTCGAAGAGTTCGCTACCTGCCGTAAAGACATGCCCTCTTATGACAGCCATACAATTATAGTCATTGAGTTCTAGATTTTCTTGATCTTGCTTCGTGACACGCTCGACCGTGAAGAGACGCTTGCTTGTCGCAATATCGATATGTAATTCATTCTCAAAATAGTCATAACAAGACTGCTCAACAATCTCTTTCGTAAGATCGGTAATAATTCTTTTGTTGAAGTAGTTGATATCGAGAATAACAGGTTTGTTATCAATACAACGCACCTTTTTAATATAGTAGAGAGGTGTACCAACTTCAAAACCACTTGTTTCAGCAAGCTTTTGATCACAAATGATATCTTCAAAAGAAATAACGTGTGTACTTGTTGTGATATTATTACGGATTGCAGAGTCTTTAAAAGTTTCAATACCACCAATGAGATAGTTTGTACGATGAATAGGACGATAAAGTGAACGAACCCCAACACCATGCTGGGACTGGACATAGCCTTCTGTCGCTAACATCTTGATAGCTCGTCTTACGGTATTACGTGAACAGTCATAAACTTCAATCAGCTGGTTCTCACTAGGTAATAATTCCATATAGGGATATTCTTCTGATTCGATTTTTTCTTTTAAATCACGATAGATATGTTCGAATTTACTCTTTGGCACAACACGACCTCCTCGTCATAAGAACCATTTTACCTTTTCAAAATAAAACTGCAAATATTTTTATAAAATTGTAAGCGTTATACATTGACTTGTTTAAACAAGATGTTATAATAACTGTGTTAAACATGTTTAAACAAGTACAAAGGAGATTTCGAAAGATGGGAAAGTATATTGAAGATGCCAAAGAGCTACTTACACTTGTTGGCGGACGTACAAATATCAGTGCTGTAACACACTGTATGACAAGAATGCGTTTTGTTTTAGCTGATCCTGCAAAGGCTGAAGTGGATAATATTGAAAAGATGAGTATTGTCAAGGGGACATTTACTCAGGCAGGTCAGTTCCAGGTTATTATTGGTAATGAAGTTAGTGATTTCTATGATGATTTTATTGCGGTTTCTGGTATTGAAGGCGTTGATAAAGCAGCTGTTAAGAAAGCGGCTAAAGCCAACCAGAATGTTTTACAGAGACTTGTTGGTACTTTAGCTGAAATCTTTACGCCATTACTTCCTGCTATTATTTGTGGTGGTTTAATTCTTGGTTTTAGAAATGTTATTGATTCTATTTATATGTTTGATAATGGAACAAAGACATTGGTGCAGATTTCACAGTTCTGGAATGGTGTTGATAGTTTCTTATGGTTAATTGGTGAAGCAGTCTTCCATATTGGTATTCCTCTTGGTATTTGTTGGAGTGTTATGAAGAAGATGGGAGGAACAGAAATACTTGGTATTGTGCTTGGTATTACATTAACTTCTTCACAATTATTAAATGCATATGCAGTTGCTTCAACACCTGCCAGCAAAATTCCTGTATGGAACTTTGGCTTTATCAAGGTGAATATGATTGGTTATCAGGCACAGGTTATTCCTGCTATGCTTGCTGCATTTACACTTGTTTACTTAGAACGCTTCTTTAAGAAGATTACACCTAAAGTTGTTTCTATGATTGTTGTACCATTCTGTTCATTATTACTTGCTGTTATGATGGCACACTTCGTACTTGGTCCTATTGGCTGGAAGATTGGTTCAGCTATCTCAGCAGTCATCTATGCTGGTATTACAGGCCCAGTCAAGGTTTTATTTGGTGCAGTATTTGGTACTTTCTATGCTCCTCTTGTCATTACTGGTTTACATCATATGTCCAATGCCATTGATTTACAGTTAGTTGCTGATTTCAAGGGTACAGGCTTATGGCCAATGATTGCTTTATCTAATATTGCTCAGGGTTCTGCTGTTGTCGGTATGGCTATTCTTCAGAAGAAAAATGCGAAAGCACAGGAAGTCAATATGCCTTCAGCTATCTCTTGTTATTTAGGAGTTACTGAACCAGCTATGTTTGGTGTTAACTTGAAATATCGTTTCCCATTTGTATGTGGCATGATTGGTTCAGGTCTTGCTGGTATGTTATGTACATTAACGAATACAACAGCTAATGGTATTGGTGTTGGTGGTTTACCAGGTATTCTTTCTATTAAACCACAATATTGGGGATCATTCGCATTATGTATGGCTGTCGCAATTGTTGTACCAATTGTTCTTGTATTGATTTTAGGTAAGAAACGCTTAACTGAATCAGAAAAGGGTCTTGTTGCTGATATTGATGATGTAAAAAAAGAAGAAGAATTTACAGTTTCCTCTAAGCAAGTAGACGTATGTGGCTGTGTTGAAGGTAATGTCATCCCACTTAAAGACGTTCATGACAAAGTATTCTCTGAAGGCTTAATGGGTGAAGGTGTTGCGATTGTACCTGATGGTGAAGAAATCAAAGCTCCTTGTGATGCTAAAGTACAGGTTATGATGGAAGAAACAGGACATGCTGTTGGCTTGAAGTTAGAAAATGGTGCGGAATTACTTATTCATATTGGACTCGATACTGTTTATATGAATGGTGAAGGCTTTGAAAACTTAGTGCGTGTTGGTGATGTTGTTAAGAAGGGTACACCTTTAATCAAGTTCTCTAAAGACAAAATCAAAGCAGCCAACCATGAAGATACAGTTATGTGTATCATCACAGATAAAGGACTAGCTAAAGATACAGAACTACATACAGGTATGAAAGCAGATCTCAATACACCAATTATTACAATGAAGTAGGTGAGTCTATGACTGATTTTAAAAACAAAGTCATTTATCAAATCTATCCAAAATCATTCAAAGATACCAATCATGATGGTATTGGTGACTTAAAAGGTATTACACAAAGCTTAGATTATTTAAACGATCTTGGCGTAGACTATTTATGGTTAACACCCTTTGTAGTATCTCCACAAAGAGATAATGGTTATGATATAGCTGACTATTATCATATCAATCCTATGTATGGTACGGATGAAGACTTAGATGAATTGATCAACCAAGCAAATAAAAGAGATATTGGTTTGATGATGGATATGGTCTTTAACCATACTTCAACAGACCATGAATGGTTCCAGAAAGCACTACAGGGAGATCCCTATTACCAGGACTTCTATATCTTCAAAGACTCAAAAGACATCCCTAATAACTGGGTGTCTAAGTTTGGTGGGCCAGCCTGGAACTATGCTCCAGAATTGAAGAAGTGGTATTTATGTCTCTTTGATAAGACACAGGCTGACTTAAACTGGGACAATCCTCATGTACGTGAAGAACTTAAGAATGTCATTCGCTTCTGGAAAGAAAGAGGTATTAAGGGCTTTAGATTTGATGTCATCAATCTAATTTCTAAAGGAAGCTATGACAACGACTATGAAGGTGATGGCCGTCGTTACTATACTGATGGGCCACATGTCCATGAATATATCCATGAATTAGTTCATGATACAGGTATCAAGGATATGATAACTGTGGGAGAAATGAGCTCAACATCACTCGAAGACTGCATCAAGTATTCTAATCGTGAAAGAGAAGAACTCAAAATGACATTTAGCTTCCACCATCTCAAAGTTGACTACAAAGACAACAAGAAATGGGAACTCATGGATCCTGATTATAAGAAACTTAAAGAACTCTTCAAGAACTGGCAGCTTGGTATGCAGGCAGGACATGGCTGGAATGCCTTGTTCTGGTGCAACCATGATCAGCCAAGAATTGTTTCTCGCTTTGGCGATGAAGGGAAGTACTGGAAAGAATCTGCCAAGATGCTTGCGACAATGATTCATATGATGCAAGGTACACCTTATATTTATCAAGGTGAAGAGCTGGGCATGTTGAATAGTCATTATGAAGATATTTCTGAATATCGTGATGTTGAAAGCTTAAATTATTATAAGATATTGCTTGAAGAAGGACATACAAGAGAAGAAGCACTCCATATACTCAGTGCCCGTTCTCGTGATAATAGCCGTTCTGCCATGCAATGGGATGACAGCACTTATGCCGGCTTCTCTGACCATGAACCATGGATCACTATGCCTCATACAGACAAACATATTAATGTCAAAGAAGAAATCAATGACAAGGATTCTATCCTGAATTACTATAAACAGCTTGTCGAACTGAGACATGAACTTCCTGTCATTAGTGAAGGCACAATCAGCTTCCTTTATGATGACCGAGAAGATATTATGAGCTATCAACGTCAATATGAAGATGATGAACTTGTTGTTATTTGTAATATGTGGAATCAGGATACAACAGTTACGCTAGAAGATTGTTATTTAAGCTACACAACACTTCTTTCCAATTACCCAATAACAGTAGAAAAAACACTAAAACTTCCACCTTATGCAACAATTGTATTACGTAAATAAAGGGGCTGCATTTAGCCCCTTTAATATTGTTAATATGTTTCCTATATATGAAAAAGGTATTGAGCATATAGTTATTTCATTTCATAATTAGCCCTCAAGAATTGTTCCTTTTGAAAAGAGTACTGCTTGACCTGCAACTTTCACTCTATCTCCACAAAGCTTTGTAGAGAGAATACCACTTCTTTCTGATGCTTGAAAACATATGAGTTCTTGCTTTCTTAATCGATGACACCAATAAGGCGTAATCATGCAGTGCGTACTGCCAGTAACAGGATCTTCAGGAATACCTAGCTTAGGTGCAAATACACGACTGATACAATCAAAGTCTTCTTGATCAGCGTGTGCTGTAACAGCAACTATTAATCCTTCAAGTTCTTTGATCTTGTTTAGGTTAGGTTTTAGATTTCTTACTGAAGCTGCATCTGGTAATACAAGCATTAAATCTCGATCAATATAGGCTTCTATTGGACGTATGCCAAGAGCTTCTTCCATTTGATCTGTAACTTCAACCTTGTTAAGAGTGTATGCAGGAAAATCCATCTCATAAAGATCATCTTTACGTTTTACAGTTACTTTTCCAACCTGTGTTTTGAAGGATACTTCTTGTTGATCTTTCTCATAATAATTGAGAATGACATAGGATGTACCTAGTGTTGCATGACCACAGAAGTCTATTTCACCACCTGGTGTAAACCAACGTAAATGATACGTATTTCCTTCTTTTACTACAAAGGCTGTTTCTGAGAAATTGTTTTCTTTGGCAATGCTTTGCATTAACTTGTCATCAGGCCACACGTCAAGAATACATACAGCAGCTTGGTTTCCTGCAAATACTTTATTTGTAAAAGCATCAACAATATATTGTTTCATAATAATATCACCTATATTCATATAAATCACTTTAATTGTTTTTTAGAAGAATAATTGAATAAGAAGCATATAAGTCATTGTCCCACCAGCGATTGACAACAACATCTGTTTCTTCCAAAGATGAAGAGCGACAGTTACACCAATGGCAATCAATTCAGGAAGACCATGTGTGCCTGAAAGAATCGATACATCTTTTAAACAATAAACCACTAACATGCCAAAGATGGCACAAGGCAACGCTTTGCCAAGATAGAGAATATATTGTGGTGTTGGTCTTTTATCTGAAAAAATGAGAAAAGGCAAATATCTTGTCAACATTGTTCCTAAAATACACATGGCGATAGTGATAATTTGTTGGGGGATTGTCATTGGACTCATTGTGCATTTTCCTCGCTTTCTGTATAGGCTGTACTGATAGGCTTTTTAAAGAGTGTAAGGAGTATGATGATGGCCATCATAGCAGGAATCATGAAATGATTCTTGCCTAGAAGAATTAAACATAGAGCTGTGGCGATAATGCCAATTAATCCTGTATATTTCTTCTTTTCTTTCATCCATTGATTCATAAAGATTGTCAAAAACATCGCTGTCATGACAAAATCAAGTCCTTTGGTATTAAAGTGGAGATAGGGTCCAATCAGTCCACCAATAGTTGCACCAGACACCCAGTACAAATGATTCAACAATGTCACAAAAAACATAAACCAGCCTCGATCCACGTCTTCAGGAATATCAGCAGTATAATTAATAGAAAATGTTTCATCACACATTCCAAAAATCAAATAATATTTCTTCCAACCCATATCCTTATACTTATCCAACATTGCAATACCATAGAATAAATGTCTTGCCTGGATCAGTAATGTCATTGTAAGTGCAGCTACAGGGGCAAAAGGTGACATTAAGAGGGTAACGGCAATAAACTCTAAAGAACCACCAAAAATCAGTAAACTCATAAAGAATGGATAAACAAATGAGAATCCATTCTTATTCATTAAAATCCCATAAGCCAAGGCAAGAAACCAGAAACCTGCAAAGATGGGTATGGTATAGGGGAAAGCGGCTTTCAATGCTTTTGTTTTCATAGAGATTCTCCTTTTTTATTGCCTCTATTCTAAAATAAACAGTATAAAAAGACAAAGAAAAAAGAAGTTCTTCTTGGGAGGAAAAGGACTTCTTCTTCAATGTCGAAAATGTTTTGTCGAAATATTTTCAAAGGGAAATTTTTTATGTACTTTGGGGAAAGTATTTATGGTGTCAGTTCTCTACTGACAAGCTTAGTATAAGCCTCATTTATGAACACAATGTGTACAATATGTTTTCATAAAGTAATTTGTGTTAAGAAAATATTATTTTATGTATAGAAATGAAAAAGAAGTCTTTCTTGGGAGGAAAAAGGCTTCTCTTTCATATAAAGAATGTTTTGGAAATACTATTAGGGAAAGTATTTATATTGTCAGCTCTTTCTGACACTTATAATATAAGTTTTTAATATGAACATAATATGTACAATAGGATTTAGTTATATAATTATTTCTGAATACAGTATTCTATTCTTGATTATATTGTAGTTTCTAAACAAAAAGAAGTCTTTACTTGGGAGGAGTAGACTTCTTCTTGTTTGTCGAAATTATTTTGTCGAAATATTTCAAAAGGGAAAATTTATGTGGTCAACTCTTGGTTGACGAGGTTAATATATGTGAGTTATATGAACGGAATGTGTACTTTTTAACTGTTTGCGCTTACACTTTTTTCTTTGTTTTTCTCTTTCAAATAATCAATATATTTCATACCCCACTTCTCTATTTCATTAAGCACAGGTGTAAAAGAATAGCCAATATCCGTCAATGCGTATTCTACTCTAGGTGGTATTTCAGGATAAACCTTACGCTTAATTAAACCTTCCTGCTCTAAATACTTTAATTGTGAAGAGAGTGTGGCTTGGGTGATATCAATATTTCTTTGTAGTTCTTTAAAACGTACGGGACCATCAGATAATTCATGTAGAATGAGGATTGCCCACTTGCCTTTAATAAGCTGTTGAGTTGTCACGAAAGGACATTTCCCAAACAAATTCGCCTTTTCACATTGTTCTTTTTTCATAAAAGCCTCCATTACTCAAGTGTTTGATACTAACTTTATAAAATAATCCTACTTGTTTTTCTTTAGTTCTATTATATGATAGAGGAAAAGAAATTCAAGAAAATATAGTGAGTATGAAATAAATACTAATGGAGGTTAAACTATGAGTGTATTTGAAAAATATCAAGGTAAGAGAGTCGATGTCAATTATGAGACAGGTTATCATTTTGTGATTGAATATTTATCAGAAAATGAATTAAAGTGGACAGCCTTGGCAAAGCGTGCCGAAGGTGCCCCTGAAGTTGAAAAGGAACTTTATGATTCATATGAAATAGGAGAAGATGAGTATATGATTAACTGGATTGAAGAAACAGGATTAGTTGTATCTCAGATTGCGAATTTTAGAGAAGGAACTGCTTATGCCTTTATGACATGGCCTGATGAAAATGCCCATGGTCATCGTGCAAAGCTTCTTCATAAAGGAACACTTACAGTATTAGAAGATTAGGAGGAATGATGATATGAGAATGCCAGTTATATTTTCAGGACATGGAAGTCCAATGGTTGCCTTAGAAGATAATGAAATCACCCATGGAATGCAAAAAGTAGGTGAAGATGTCTTAAAGAAATATGGTAAACCAAAAGCTATCTTAGCTATTTCTGCCCATTGGTATATTGGTGAAACAGCTATTCAGTCCGCTAATCCCCCAAAGCAGGTCTATGACATGTATGGCTTTCCAAAAGAACTCTATGAATTAAAATATCCAGTACAAGGAAGTCAGGAACTGACAAACGAAGTCTTAAAGACATTAGGGCCTGAAGTCAAGGTTAATGATGACTGGGGTATTGATCATGGAACTTGGTCCGTTCTTGTTCATATGTTCCCTGAGGCAAATATTCCTGTTGTACAATTATCAGTGAATAAATACTTTACACCTCGTAAGGCTTATGAAATTGGTCAGAAGCTTGCGAAACTGAGAGATGAAGGCTATTTGATCTTTGCGAGTGGTAATGTTGTTCATAACTTAATGCGTGTCGAATGGGATAATCCCCATGGCACTGAAATGACGGATAGATTTAATAGCTATATTGTAGATAAAGTAAGTCAGCGTGATGATGAAGCTGTACTGAACTTCACAACACACCCTGATGCAGCCTATGCTGTACCAACACCGGACCACTTCATGCCACTCTTCTATATCCTAGGCGCAACACAAAATGAAGTCCCACAAGTCTTCAACAATGTTGCCAACTTAGGATCGATGGCAATGACGGGATTTATCTTTGGGATGTAAACACAAAAGAATATTGAAGAGAGGACATATGCATAAGTGCTAATGTCCTCTTTTTTTCAAAGATATTTCTGCTTAATCTTTCTTCTTTGTATTTAAAATACTTGTACGTAGGAATGGAGTTGTGCATATCTTTTAAATTTCTTATTACTCGTGAACGACATATCAACTAAAGGATGGGAATCATTTGTGAGAATGCAATGATCTAATTCAAAAAACTATGAGGAAGACTTATGCTTCACTCTTTTCGTTTCCATGATAAAAGTGTAAACTGAGAGTTAAATGGAGAGATGTCTATGAAAACGAATAAATTAGTACAGGGTGCTATGATTGCGGCTATGTTTGGCGTCATGAGTATTCTTAATACAATGAGTGGAACAATGTTTGATACGTTAATCGGCTATTTTATGGTTGTGCCTTTTGTCTACTATAGCTACCACAGCCGATTAAGAGAGAGTCTTATTGTAGCTCTTGTATCCCTCTTTATTGTCTTTTTACAAGGACAGCTGATGTTTAGCTTAATTGCCCTAGAGACATGTGGCTTTGGGATCGTTATTGGCGAGTGCTTGAAGCGTAAGAAGAGTGGTGGTGTCATGCTTTTTTCAAGCTTTATCGTATCCTTTATTATTAATATCTTGATCTATGAAGTCTTTGCAGGGGTCTTAGGTATATCAATGCATAGAGAGATGGTGGAAATGTATGACATGATTGTCAAACAAGTACCAACTATGAAACAAAGATTATCTGTTACAACATTTACAAGCCTTATTCCCCTTGCCATACTCTTTATGAGTGTCTTAGAAAGTTATGTTGTGATCTTATTGACACAGGTGGTTTTAATGCGTGTTGTCAAAAACAAAATTCAGTTCCCAGCTTTCTTCCATATCGCTTATTTCAAGCTTAATCGTGTTGTCGGTTATATTGTCTTAGTTGTTTATCTCGTCTGTCAGGCACTCTTAGCTCGCAATAATAATATCGTATTACGTTATCTTGATGTCATTGCGATGGTGATTATTATGGTTGATGGGATGAGTGTGGTGAGTTTCTATTTGTTGGAACATCATCCTAAGCTTGCTGGAATAAGCATTATCTTGTTGTTTATTCCACCTATTAATATGGCTTTATTGCTTGTGGGGATCATTGACATAATAAGTGATTTAAAAGCGAAAATTATGTATAATAGGAAGGTCAAAGAAGGAGGGATGTAAGATGACGAAGAAGGTCGCATTAGTACGTAATATTATTATTGCGCTATTGTTTTTAGAAATCATTATCTTTTATGGATTATATGGCATTTTTTCAATGATCAATATGTTACCCTTTTCCCTCTATGTCACAATTCGTAATGGTATTCTGATTGCTTTACTCTTTTATTTAGGATATGTGTTGAATAGTAATGCGGTGAGTGTTGCGGAAGCATTAAATGAAGATAGTAATAATGCTTTGATCTTTGGTGGTGTAGGTATTATTCAATATGATGAAAGTCGTAATATTACCTGGATCTCTGATCTCTTATCTGCCATGGGATTAAAAATTATCGGTCTGAAATTACTGGACTGGCAACCTACATTAGCTGGTTTATTTGAAAGTGATGATATACGTATTATTGATGTTAAAGGTAAGAAGTTTGAATGTTATAATTCTGAAGAAACACGCATGATCTTCTTAAAAGATATTACCCAATACTATTCATTGGAACAGGATTATGATGATGGTCAGATCTGTATGGCCTATATTACCATTGATAACTTTGATGAGACATTGGAGAATGCTGATGAATCTAAGGCTGCACAAATACAATCGACAAGTCGTAAGGTGATTGTTGACTGGGCTTATGAGAATGGTATGATTATTAGACGTTTTAAGTCCGGTGGTTATATGGCTTTCTTTAATGAACGTATCTATAAGAAGCTTGTTGAAGATAAGTTCTCTATTCTTGATGAATTCAAGAAAAAAAGCATGGAGCTCGATGAAGTCATTACGCTTTCCATTGGGATTGGTCGAGGGACAAGAGTTTTAAGAGAGCTAGAAGAGAATGCCACAGCTGCCTTACGTCTGACCTATAGTCGTGGTGGTGATCAGGTTGTTATTAAGAGTGGTAAGGATAATATTCGTTTCTTTGGTGGTACTACGGATACTTATGAAAAGTCATCCAAGGTCCGTGCCCGTGTTATTGCGACAAGCTTATCAGGCGTAATAAAACGTTCCAGCAATGTCTTTGTCATGGGACATAAGTTCTCTGATCTTGATTCATTAGGTGGATCATTGGCTATGGCAAGACTTGTTGAGGCCTATGATAAGAAAGTAAAGATTGTCATAGATTTTAATTCACTTGAAGAAAAAACACGTTATGTTGCGATGAAGATGCGTGAAGATGATCGCTATGAAGACTTGCTTTGTAGCTATAATGAAGCATTGGAGATGGTCAATAAAGATAGTTTATTGGTCCTTGTCGATCATCATAAGTCATCACTCTCAATTGCCTCTGGTTTATTAGATGTGGTTAAGAATAAGGTTGTCATTGATCACCATCGTCGTGGTGAAGACTTCATTGAAATGCCTATTCTTACATATTTAGAGCCTTCTGCTTCATCAACAGTAGAACTTATTGTAGAATTATGTGGGTATCAGAATGTTGATGTGAAATTCAATGAAATGGATGCGACAATCATGTATGCTGGTATGTTGGTTGATACAAACTACTTCAAGCAGCGTGTGGGTGTCCGTACATTCCAGTCAGCAGCACGTTTAAAAGAGCTGAATGCGAATGTTGTACAAGCCTATGAATTATTGGAAGATTCTTTTGAAAAGACAAAGGAAATCCTTGATATCACCAAGACTGCTGTACGATATCGTGATCATATTCTTATTGCTCATGGTGAAGAAAATGAAGAACATCAGTCATCAGCTCTTGCCAAGGCAAGCAATCAGCTGCTTAGTGTACAGGATGTTCTTGCCACCTTTACAGTGGGACGTTTAAATAAGAATACAGTTGCGATTTCAGGACGATCAAGTCGTGATATTAATGTCCAGATGATTATGGAAAAGCTTGGTGGTGGTGGTCATTTTACGATGGCTGCCTGCCAGATTACTGATAAGTCCATTGATGAAGTGATTGAAATGCTTCATAATGCGATTGATGCTTATTTTAATGAAAGAGGAGATGTTTAATATGAAAGTTATTTTATTAGAAGATGTAAGAAAAGTGGGTAAAAAGAATGAGATTGTTGATGTGGCAGATGGTTATGGCCAGAACTTCCTCATTAAGAATCATAAAGCCGTTCTTGCAACAGCAGGTGAACGTCGTAATCTTGATCGTTTAAAAGCCCAGGAAGCAGCTAATCAGGAAGTATTGAAGGAAGAAGCAGAAGCAACTGCTAAAAGACTTGAAACAATAGTCTTAAAATTTAATGCATCAGTTGGCAAGGATGGTCTTTCTACTTCTTATGTTTCAACGAAACAGATTGTTAAGGAATTAAGAGAAAAATATGATATTAGAGTGGATAAGAGAAAGATTATTAATCCACATCCAATTGCTGCTTTTGGTAAGACAGAAGTAGAAGTTGAATTGTTTAAAGGTGTTATTGGTAAGATTACTGTTGAATTGATTGCGAAGTAAGGGAGAATCTATGGAAAGAGAATTACCCCATGACCAACAAGCTGAACAGGCTTTACTAGGGGCTATGTTGATTGACAAGGATGCTTGTTCAGAAGTTATCAATATCGCTATTCCTGATGATTTCTTCTATGATAGCCATAAGATAATCTTTGCGGCTATGAAAGCTTTGCAGGAAGAACGTCAGCCGGTTGATGTTACGACACTTACAACTTACCTGATGGACAAAAAGGAGCTTGATCGTATTGGTGGGGTGAACTACTTATTAACCCTTTCCCAGTCCGTTCCTACAACTGCCCATACACAATATTATCTTAAGATTCTTAATGATAAAGCATTGTTGAGACGTCTTATTAAGGAATCAACTGATATCATTACAAAGAGCTATGATGATATTGGAAATATGAATGATTTTATTAATGATGTTGAAAGAGATTTCTTGGCGGTGACAAGAGATCGTAATGCGGGTGAATTTAAGAATATTGATGAAGTCGTTGATAATGTCACAAAGCGCTTAAACATTCTTCAGAAGAATGGTGGTATCGTATCAGGTGTTAAGACGGGTTATCGTGATCTTGACAAACTAACATCAGGGTTCCAAAAAGGTGACTTGGTCATACTTGCAGCCCGTCCTTCCGTCGGAAAAACAGCCTTTGCCCTCAATGTTGCGAATAACTCGTCATATAATTCAAAAGAAGCAGTGGCTGTCTTTTCGCTTGAAATGCCTGCAGAACAGCTTGTAACGAGATTAATCTGTTGTGCTGGATCCATCAACAATGATTCCCTTAAAACTGGTTCCATTCTCAAGGAAAATCCTAACAAGTACTATGCGGCAGCTGATAAAGTCATGCATGATAATCTTTATATCGATGATACACCAGGTATTAAAGTTGGGGAGATAGCAGCTAAATGTCGTCGTCTTAAACAGGATGTTGGCTTAAAGCTCGTCATCATTGACTACTTACAGCTCATTTCAGGACCAAACAATTCGAAAGAAAGCCGACAACAAGAAGTATCCGATATCTCAAGAAGCTTGAAGGCTATGGCAAGAGAACTTGAATGTCCTGTTATTGCCTTATCACAGTTATCACGTGCCGTTGAACAGCGTAAAGGTAAGCCAATGCTTTCGGATTTACGTGAATCCGGTGCCATTGAACAGGATGCTGATATCGTCGCATTTTTGCATCGTGAAGACTATCAGAATAAAGAAAAAGAAGCGGAAACAAATGGCTTAACAGAAATCGTTGTGGCCAAACATCGTAATGGTGCAACAGCCGATATTCCTGTTGTCTTTGAAAAGCAATATTCACGCTTCTCTGACTATACTACTGAACAAGTTCCTGAAGCTAGTGATGGTGTAAGAGACTTAAGACTGTAGATGATATTTCAAAAGAACGGATAACCATAAAGGTATAATCCGTTCTTTTTTTTATGCGAGTTAAGATCTTATATGATAAAGTTTGTTGTACATGTTTGTGGGAAGTTCATGTATAATAGAAAAGCTGAAGGGAGATTTGTGGAATGTATAATCAATATAGTGAAGGCTGGCTTGAAGTGATTTGTGGATGTATGTTTGCAGGCAAGACAGAGGAACTCATTCGTAGAATTAATGTTCTTACATTCGCTAAAAAGAAAATCATCGTTTTCAAACCTAAAATAGATAATCGTTATTCAGAAACAGAAATTGTATCCCATGCGGGGGCCCATGTACCATGTGTTGTTGTCAGTAAAGCAACAGATATTTTAGAAAATATTCAACCTGATACTGATGTTGTTGCGATTGATGAAGTACAGTTCTTTGATCAGGATGTTGTAGATGTTTGTGAATACTTAGCTGATAGTGGTTTGCGTGTTATGGTGGCGGGATTGGATAAGGATTTCCGTGGTGAACCATTTGGTGTTTTACCAGATTTACTAACACGTGCTGAATTTGTCACAAAACTTACAGCAGTATGTGCTAAATGTGGTGCTCCAGCAACGAGAACACAGCGTATTGTCAATGGCAAGCCTGCTAGCTTTGATGACCCCATTGTCTTGGTGGGAGCTAAGGAAGCTTATGAGCCAAGATGCCGTCATTGTCATGAAGTCCTTGATAAACCATTTAAATTCAAGAAAATCAAACATCGTTAATACAAAGTTCATATTCATTCAATAACATATAGAATGTCGAGAGAAATAACATCATAGTTCTCTCCTATTCCCCTTAAAGGTACCTTTTCCCCAGGTATCTTTTTTTGTCATTTCTCTGAGGGACATCCGAAAGACATGTCAGGATAATGTATTCTAGTGAGCGTTGGTGTATCATTAGAATCTTTTTATTTATATGTAAAAAATTCCAATAAATGATATTAAATACTAAATTGGGAATGAATACCAACAATGGCTAGAAATATTTACATTGAAATGAAAGCGGTTTAGAATCTTAAGTGTAAGAAAAAGAGATAAGAAAACCGGTTCATAGATCTCAAATTAGGAGGATAAGAATTATGGAAAAGTTTAATGTTTGTATTGTTGGTGGTGGAAGTACTTATACACTTGGTTTCTTAAAGTCATTTGTTAGATTAAAAGAAGAATTTCCTATTAAAAAATTAGTCTTATTTGATATTGATGGTGATCGTCAAAGACCAATAGGTGAATATGGAAAAATTTTATTCAAAGAAAGATTCCCAGAATTAGATTTCTCTTATACAACAGATCCTGCTGAAGCTTATCCAGAAATGGATTTCATCTTTATGCAGATGAGAGCTGGCGGTTTACCAATGCGTAGAAAAGATGAACATATTCCATTAAGCATGGGTAAGATTGGACAGGAAACTGTCGGTGCTGGGGGCATGGCTTATGGCTTACGTTCATGTGTGGATATGATTGAAGCTGTTCATCAAATTAGAGAATATTCTCCAAATGCATGGATTCTCAATTATTCAAATCCTGCTGCTATCGTAGCCGAAGCTCTTCGTAGAGAATTCCCTGATGATCAAAGAATTCTGAATATCTGTGATCAACCTGAAAATATTATTCGTTCTGTATCAAGATTACTTAATGTTGATTGGAACTCTTTAGATCCTGTATATTTTGGATTGAATCACTATGGATGGTTCACACATATTTATGATAAGAAGACAGGTGAAGATTTATTACCTCTTATCCGTAAAACAGTTCATGAAAAAGGCTTCTTACCTCAGGATGCAGAGCAGCGTGATAAGAGCTGGTTAGATACTTATGGATTCGTTCAAACAATGATGGAAGATTTCCCTGACTATATTCCAAATACATATGATGGATATTATCTCTATCCGGAATATAAATGTTCTCATTTGAATCCAGAATATACACGTGCAGATGAAGTTATTGATGGTCGTGAAAAGAGAGTCTTTGCCGAAGCAGCAGAAGTCATTAAAGAAGGTAAAGTTGGTGATCGATTCCATGCCATTTCTGATGCACATGCTGAAATGATGATTAAAGTTGCTGAAGCCATTGCTTTTAATACAAATCAGAGATTTATTGTCATTGTTAAGAATGATGGTGCAATCGCAAACTTACAGAATGATGCAATGGTTGAGGTAGTCGCAGAACTTGGTATTAATGGACCTCGTCCAATGCGTGTTGGCACTATTCCACAGTTCTATTATGGCTTACTTGCTCAGCAGGTTTCATGCGAAAAACTTATTGTAGATGCATATTATGAGCATTCTTATCAGAAAGCCTTAGAAGCCTTCACGCTTAATAGACTCATCAATGATGCAAAGAAAGCACGTGAACTTCTTGATGCACTTGTTGAAGCAAATAAAGGTCAGTGGCCTGAATTAAAATAGCCGAAAGGTAAAAGGGAGATTTGTATGAAGAAAAGTAAAGTGATGGACTTCTTCTCTGCCCTAGGTAGAAGTCTTATGATGCCAATCGCTGCATTAGCAGCGTGCGGTATCGTTCTTGGGTTATCTTCTGCATTGATGAAGCCTCAGGTTGTGGCTGCATTACCATGGCTTGGCACAGGCGTTGTGGGTTTCATCATCATGATGCTCAACAAAGTATCAGGTGTTGTCTTTACGCTTTTACCTGTTCTCTTTGCTATTTCAATTGCCATGGGATTAGCTAAGGAGGATAAGGAAGTTGCAGCCTTCGCCGGTTTTATTGGCTATTATACATTCCTTGTTGCAAGCTCTTTAGTGATTTCAACAAAGATTATCAATTTCTCAGCCATGAAGATTTCGCCAATCCTAGGTGTTGAGACAGTAGATATGGGGGCTGTTGCCGGTATCTTGGTCGGATGTCTGACAGCATACCTTCATAATAAATACCATAAAGTTGTTTTCCCTGCGGCTGTAGCGTTCTATGGTGGTAAAAGATTTGTTGCCCTGGTTGTTACATTGGGGTGTGCACTTCTTGGTATTGTTATGCCATTTGTCTGGAATCCTCTTTCAATGGGAATAGATACAATTGGTACGTTAATTAACGCGAGTGGATCATTCGGGGTATTCTTGTTTGGTTTCTTAGAAAGACTGTTAATTCCTACAGGTCTTCATCATGTCCTAAATGGCTTATTCCGTACGACATCACTTGGTGGTACATTCAATGGTGTTGAAGGCTGTTTGAATATTTTCTTACAAAATGTAGATAAAGTACCTTTAAAGACATTGGAACCTTATACAAGATTCCTTGGCCAAGGGAAAATGCCATTTATGATGTTTGGTTTACCTGCTGCAGCACTTGCCATTTATAGAACATCACCTGATGAAAAGAAACCTAAGGTGAAAGCATTAATGATTGCTGGTGTTGCTGCATCCTTCGTGTCTGGTATTACTGAACCTATTGAATTTGCATTCTTATTTGTTGCTCCAGCATTATTTGTATTCCATGCTGTGATGGGTGGTATTTCATTTATGTTGATGAGTGTTCTACATGTCATTATTGGTAATACTGGTGGTGGTTTAATTGATTTCTTTATTTGGGGTGTCTTCCAGCCCGGTTCACACTGGTATTGGGTCATTGTTGTAGGTGCAGTCTATGCGGTCATTTATTATTCGGTATTCAAATGGTATCTTGCTAAGAAACAAATATCAATTGATGTTGCTGCGGATGATGATTCAGATGATGAAGGTGAGATGACTGTTGATGAAAAAATGCAGAATGTTGCTGCAAATGTTATTGAAGGTCTAGGTGGCTTTAAGAATATTGTTGCAGTGAATAATTGTATTTCAAGACTCCGTGTAGATGTAAAGGATATGAGTAAGACAAATGACAATATTCTTAAGAAAACAGGTTCTCTAGGTATTGTTAGACCAAGTGAAACGCATATACAGGTTATTTATGGACCTAAGGTAGAAGTGGTAGCTGATGCCGTTAGACAGGTTTTAAAATATTAGAAAAGCTCCCAATTAGGGAGCTTTCGTATTTGTGAGAAGATCAATAACGATTTGTATGATCAGGAATGTTGATAGTTTGTTATGAACTTCATCATGCTGACCTGTATAGATAGGAATATTAATGTATTTATTAAGTTCATTAGGGATTGGTGAACTACAAATCCAGCTAACAATTGCACCACGGTCATGTAGATTTTCAAGAATATTTTGGTATTCTGGGTGCGCATGTTCAGTGAGTAAAAGAATAAAAGAATTTTCAGGAATTGTCTTTGATAGCGAAGCAAGAGTATCAATCCAATTTATTGATATGCAAGGGATATCCAATGTTGTAAGAATATCATACATATATTGAGCAGGTATTGAAGAAATGTTACGGCCGTAAATATAGAATGGCTGACATGTTTTGACGTAAGTGACAATCTGTCTAAGCTGATTCTCATTTATTGTAGAAAGACAATCATCGAGCTGAGCTTTCATGACAGGAATGATTCTTGCATAAGGATCATTTGTAACATTATTTGCTGAACGGAGTTTAAGCTTGAATTCTGAAAATCCACGACATCCAAGCTTTTGACAAAAACGAACGATACTTGCATTAGAAACAAAGAGCTCATTACACAAGTCTGATATTTTCATCCAACTGACTTTTTGACGATTTTCTTGAACATAATGAAGAATGGTTTGATCGGTATAAGTTAATTTATTTTCATCTATTGTATCAAGGAAATCACTCATGTTGATCATCTCCCTTCTTAAATGTATCAAGATATTGAGCAAGTGCATCAATAATATAGAAGATGGCAACACGTGATGTGAATTCAGCACCATCTCTCATTCTTTCCTCAGTAAAGAAGCGCAAATTATAATCAGAATATTTCGCAATTTCACTTTCCGTATATGGTGTAAAACTAATGATTTTCATACCATGCATATGGGCAAGCTTAGCGAGTTCAATTGTTTTTGCCCATTTTCCTGAAGCGCTAATAAGAACAAGAATGCTATCTGAAGATAATGAAGATATTTTGTGTTTAGCCATTTTTGTGGAATGAAGGGGATAGACATATTGTCGTCCTCTTCTCATGAGTACTTGAACGAAGTAATTGGCAATATTATCAGTAATGCCGCCTGGCATAAATACAAAAACAGGGATATTTGAATGAAGTATTTCTGAAGTTCTGACTAACTCTTCTGAGCTAACTAAAGAAAGAGATCCTTTGATATCTTTTTTCAGGTTTCTAATAATTTCATCAAAAGAAAGTATCTCTCCATTACCTGTTTTATTGTTGACTGAAGTTGTTTTCTCTTGCTTTAAGAAAAACTTGAGTTCTGGGAAACCAGAAAAGCCAATTTTCTTACACAAACGAATAACTGATGATGGCGAACAAGGAATGGATGAGGCAAGTGTCTTAACATCCATTGTGATAACTTCATCAATATGTTGATAGATATAATTGAGAATATTCATATCACTATTAGTGAGATTACGAAGTGTTTCATCAGATAAGTTCAGATTAATCATATATTCACCAATCCTCTGTTTGATTTAATAATATTATAGTGTTAGCTCATGATATATTCAATGATGTGAAAAGAGGTAAATTTATGTTTCATTTATTTAATAGAAAGAAAGAAGATTTGATTGTAGCTCCATTTGATGGTGAGATGTTTTCCATAACAAAAGTAAATGATCCAGTATTTGCGCAGAAGATGATGGGTGATGGTATTGCTCTGAAGTCAACTAAAGACAAACTCACAGTTTGTGCACCTGCAACTGGTCAACTCGAAGTGCTCTTTAATACAGGTCATGCCTTTGGTATTGCATTAGAAAGTGGTGTCAAAGTACTTGTTCACATTGGTTTGGACACTGTTAATGCGCAGGGGGATGGGTTTAAAGTGCTCAATAAAAAACAGGGTGACTTTGTTAAAGCACTAGATCCAATTGTCGAAGTAGATCTTGCTAAGCTTTCTAAAGACTATGATACAACAGTTATGGTAGTCGTAACAGAAGCAGCGGGAAAACAAATAACATTCAAAAAGCCTATGCATGTGGCCTTAGGAGATTCTCTTATACAGTAAACAAAGAACCATCACAAGTTGATGGTTTTTTCTTGCATTATAATGAATATATGATAATATATACATATGAAGAGACAAACATATGAAAGGAGTATTCATGAAGCCTATACAGGAAGAAGAAATTACTGATTTAGCCGATTTATTTAAGATTTTTAGTGATTCTACACGATTAAGAATTCTCTTCTCCCTCATGGATGGAGAAAAGAACGTTACTGAACTTACACAAGATCTTGACATGACCCAATCCAATGTTAGCCATAGCCTAAGCATACTTAAGACGAATAAACTCGTAAAGCCAAGAAGAGATGGCAAAGCCATTTATTATTCACTTGCGGATGATCATGTAAAGACAATTATTGCAATGGGAAGAGACCATATTGAAGAGGAATAGGAGACATTATTATGAAAAAGAAATTTAAGATCTATGTTGATTGTGCAAACTGTGCTGCCAAGATGGAAGATGCAGCAAAGAAAGTTGATGGCGTTATTGATGCCAAAGTAACTTTCATGACACAAAAGATGATGGTTGAAGCAGAAGATGCAAGAATGGATGAAGTTTTAGAAAATGTTCAGAAAGCTTGTAAAAAAGTAGAACCTGATTGTGAATTCTATCTTTAGAAGGGGGAATCTCTATGAGTTCTTTGAACCCAAGACAGAAAAGAAATCTACGTGATATTCTTGTGAGTTTGGTATTATTCTTTGGCCTTATTGCCATTGAAAAACTTGTACCGCAAGTAGGGAATAATCGCTTATATATGTTTTTATTATTCTTAGTGCCTTATTTTATTGTTGGACATAATGTTGTAAGAAAGGCGTTGCTGGCTATTAAGAATTTTCAGGGTTTTGATGAATCATTCTTAATGACATTAGCAACAGTAGGTGCCTTTGCGACAGGTGAAAATGCCGAAGCCGTAGCTGTTATGTTGTTCTACCAGGTTGGTGAATGGTTCCAGGATTATGCCGTTGATAAGAGCAGACGTTCGATTACTGCTTTAATGGATATTATGCCGGATGAAGCTCATGTTGAAGTAAATGGTGAAATTGAGACGATGGATCCTGATGATGTAGAAGTAGGTAGTATTGTTGTTGTAAAGGCTGGGGAAAAGATTCCTCTTGATGGTAAGGTTGTCGAAGGACACTCGATGGTGAATACGGCTGCTATTACTGGTGAAAGTGTGCCTAGAAGTGTAACCCTGGGAGATGAAATCTATTCTGGTAGTATTAATGGCGAAGGCTTGCTGAAGATTCAGACGACCAAGGCTTATGAAGATTCTACAGTCTCTAAAATCCTAGAAATGGTTGAAAATGCGGCCGAAAAGAAATCCAAGACAGAGAACTTCATTACGAAGTTTGCCCGTATCTATACGCCAGCCGTCGTTATTGGGGCAATTGTACTGGCTATTGTACCATCACTGATTACAGGTGAATGGCTCAAATGGCTTTATCGTGCTTGTACATTCCTTGTCATATCATGCCCATGTGCCATTGTTGTATCGGTGCCACTTTCTTTCTTTGGTGGGATTGGTGCTGCAAGTAAGCAAGGGATCCTTGTCAAGGGCTCAAACTATCTAGAAGCTATTAATGATGTAACAACGATTGTCACAGATAAGACGGGTACATTGACAAAGGGGACATTCTCAGTTGTTGATATTATTCCTAATAGTATTCTTACAAAGAAACAAGTCTTACGTGAAGCAGCATTAATTGAATCACTTTCAACCCACCCAATAGCTTCTTCCATAAAAGAAGCAGCAGTGATCTATGGCTTAAATATCAATCCGAATCAGGTAACGGATATTCAGAATATCACTGGTATGGGTATGAGTGGTCAAGTGAATGGCAAAACAATCTATGTCGGTAATGCCAAGCTCATGAAAGAACAAGATATTCCTTATATTGAAAATACGAATGAGAGCTCTACAGTTGTTTATGTTGGTGCTGATCATGATTTCCTTGGAACAATCCTGATAGCTGATGAAATCAAGGATAATGCCGTAAGTGCCTTAAGACATCTTAAGAACAGTGGTATTGAAAAGATAGTCATGTTGACAGGGGACAAGAAAAGTGTCGCTGAAAGTGTCGCCAAGAAGTTGGGTGTAGATGAAGTACGTGCTGAGCTTCTGCCTGGTGATAAAGTCAATGCCGTTGAAGAAATCCTTAAAACATCTTCAGACAAACATCGTGTTGCATATGTTGGTGATGGTATTAATGATGCGCCTGTCTTAACGCGCTGTGATGTAGGTATTGCGATGGGTTCAATGGGCAGTGATGCTGCTATTGAAGCTGCGGATATTGTTTTAATGGATGACAATATCGATAAACTGGCTACGACAAAGCGCATAGCCCATAAGACTGTAAGTATTGCGAAAGTGAATATTATCTTTGCGATTGCCGTTAAGATACTGACACTGATCTTTGGTGCTGTAGGTATTGCGAATATGTGGTGGGCAGTATTTGCGGATGTTGGCGTTGCTTTCATCTGTGTCCTCAATTCTATGCGTACGCTTAAAGCAAAATAGAGGTGAAAAGCAGGTATGTAAACATGCCTGTTTTTACTTGCATATCACTTCTATAAAATAGAGCTTTGTTTCTATTGTTGCATTCAAAGATGAATTGTGGCACTATAAATCTAGAAGTACATCGAGGTGAAACATGCGCACTTTAAAATATGCAATACTAGGAATGCTAGCACAAAAACCAATGACAGGATATGATCTCATGCAAGAGTTCGAATCAACTTTGAATGAATTCTGGTCAGCCAATCATAGCCAGATTTATCCTGAACTCAAAAAACTTACAAATGAGGGATCCATTACCTATACAATGAAACAATCAGAAAAAGGCCCTGATAGTAAGCTTTATTCTATTACTGAAGCTGGTGAAAAAGACTTCTTAGAGTGGCTTAATGATGATGAAGATATTATTAAGACACCAAAAGATCCTTTCCGCTTGCGCGTCTTTTTCTCAAAAAGCATGAAGGAAGAAGATCGCTTGGACTTCTTCATGGATCACCGTTTAAAACATCGCAAGCGTTTAAAGCACCTCCAAAAGCAACTCCAGAAATTTACTCATATTCCTACAAAAGATGAAGATGCATTTGGTGATTATCTTGTCTTAATGTCTGCAATTATACGCGAAGAGAGTACGATTGAATGGATTGAAAAGTGTATAGAATTATTAGAAGCATAGAGAGATACAGAAGCAATATCTGTATCTTTTTTCATGTTTAAATATGTTAGAAAATTCACTATGTATATATTGACATATTAAAACATACATAGTAGAATTGCCTCGTCAACCATTGTGCAAAATATCACAATGTATAATTAAAGGGAGAAAAGTATGAATCTTACAAGAAAACGATGGTTTTATTTAGTGCTATGCTGTTTGATCAATTTGTGCTTGGGATCAATCTATGCATGGAGTGTATTTGCGTCACCAATGGCAACTTATTTATCGCAGTTCGCAGGAAAAACACTAACAACTGGTGATCTCGCAATTGTTTATACAATTGCGAATGCCGTAGGGCCAATCACAATGATTAGTGGTGGTTTCTTCAATGATAAGATTGGGCCTAAAGCAGTTATCTTTACTGGTGGCTTGATGTTTGGTTTAGGTCTTATTGCATCGGGCTTTGCTCATTCTGTGGGTATGTTGATTGTAACTTATGGCCTTATTAGTGGTCTTGGACTAGGTATGGCTTATGGCAGTACGATTTCTACAGCTGTCAAGTATTTCCAGGATAAACGTGGTTTGATTGGTGGCATTACAACAGGAATCTATGGCCTAAGTTCAGTTATTTTACCACCTATTGTGACAGCTATTGTTGCAACAACGGATGTCACAATGGCATTTAAGATTGTTGGTGCAGTATTCTTAGTGATTGTTTGTGTTTCCGCATTATTCTTAAAGCCTTGTCCTGCTGACTTTGTGCCTGAAGGATGGACACCTCCAGTAGCAGTAAAGAGTAATGGCAATGACAAAAACTGGAAAGAAATGCTTCAAACACCTATTTTCTATATCATGATTTTAACTTTAACTTGTGGGGCTTTCTCGGGCATGATGATTATTTCTCAGGCGAGTGGTGTGGCTATCAATATGATTGGTATGACAGCAGCCAGTGCCGCTATTGCCGTATCTGTATTGGCTTTATTCAATGCTTTAGGACGTATTGTTGCTGGGTTTATTTCTGATAAGATTGGTCGTATTAATACATTAACAGGTGCTTTAGTCCTTTCGATGGCAGGATTATGTGCGCTTTATTTCTGTAAGGTTGGAGCTGTTGCTTTATTCTATTGTGGTATTGCCGTAGTCGGTATTTGCTTTGGTTCCTTTATGGGTGTTTTCCCAGGATTTACTGTTGACCGCTTTGGGGCAAAAAATAATTCTGTGAACTATGGCATTATGTTTATTGGTTTTGCGCTTGCTGGATACTTTGGACCTTCAGTGATGCGTCAAGTCTTTGCCACTGATGGTGCCTATCAGAGAGCATTCCTGATCGCTCTCGCATTTGATGTCGCAGGGATTATTCTTACATTCTGTTATCGTGTTGTTTTAAAGAAAAGTGAGGGAGAAAAATAATGGAAAGACAGTATAAACATTTATCTAGTCCGATTACAATTGGACGAAAAACATTTAGAAATCGCATGTTCTCAGCACCAATGGGAGGTACTGATATTACAAATGATGGTTGTATCGGACCTAAGTCTACAGCTTTTTATGAATTAAGAGCTAAGGGCGGTGCGGCAGCCGTTACTGTATCAGAATGTATGGTTCATAAAACAGATGGCTCACATGCCTATCGTTTAGATGAATCTATTTTAAACTCTTTAGCAGGCGCAACATATGCTGCTGATGCAATCAGAAGACATGGCGCAATTCCATCACTTGAGCTTTCTCATTCAGGCATGTTTGCAGGCACATATATGACTGATAAAACAAAACAACATGAACTTGTACAATATGGTCCATGCGATACAGTGAGAGCTGATGGCGTAAAGGTTAAAGCACTGGATGAAGAATTGATTACAGAAATTGTTCATGCCTATGGTCATGTCGCAAGTCTAGCAAAAAGAGCTGGTTTTGAAATGGTAATGATTCATGGCGGACATGGCTGGTTAATTAACCAGTTCCTTTCACCACTTTTCAATCATCGTGAAGATGAATATGGAGGATCTTTAGAAAATCGTTGTCGTTTTGCGATTCGCGTTTTGAAATCAGTAAGAGAAGCTGTTGGTCCTGATTTCCTCATTGAATTCCGTATGAGTGGCAGTGAGTTTACTGAAGGTGGATATGGTTTAGAAGATGGTGTTGAGATAGCTAAAATGATTGAACCCTATGTTGATATTATTCATGTCTCAGCAGGTACTTATCAAAAGACATTTGGTATTACACATCCTTCAATGTTTGAAGAACATGGCCGTAATGTGTTCTTGGCAGCCGAAATTAAGAAACATGTCTCTAAACCAGTAGCGACTATTGGTGGTCTTAATGATCCTGAACAATTAGAAGAGATTATTGCTTCTGGTAAAGCCGATATTGTTTATATGGCAAGAGCACTTTTGGCTGATCCATTCCTACCACGTAAAGTTGTAGAAAACCGTCCTGAAGAAATCGTAAAGTGCTTAAGATGCTTTACATGTATGGCAGAAAGAGCAGCAACTTCAACACGTCGTTGTACTGTCAATCCATTAATTGGCCGTGAAATGGAAGGCGATGAAATTCAAAAAGCTCCAACAAAACGTAAGGTTGTTATTGTAGGTGGTGGTCCTGGTGGACTCTATGCTGCTTATACAGCTGCAAGACGTGGCCATGATGTTACTCTATATGAAAAGGAAAATGAGCTTGGTGGTATTCTTAAGAGTGAACAAGCTATTTCATTTAAGCATGAGATGTATGAACTATCAGGCACTTATGCCTTGCTGGCAAAAAGAGCAGGTGTCACTTTCAAAATGAATACTGAAGCGACAAAGGAATTAATTGAAAAAGAAAACCCATATGCCGTTATCATTGCCACAGGATCAACACCACTCGTACCACCTATTCCAGGCTTAAAGGGTGATAATGTCATTGTTGTTAATAATTATTATAAAGAAAAAGATAAAGTAACTGATCATGTTGTTGTCTTTGGTGGTGGCTTAGCGGGATGTGAATGTGCTATTCATCTAGGCATGGAAGGAAAGCATGTTGAGCTTGTGGAAATGCGCGATCAGCTTGCTCCTGATGCCAATATCCGTCATCGTCCATTGCTTTTAGCTCAGGTGGATAAGTATGTGCAGGCACATACAGGCTTAAAGGGCTTAGAAGTCACACCAAATGGTATTCTTTGCGAAGACAAAGATGGCAATAAAGTGACTATTGAAGGTACAACAGTCATCTGTGCCTTAGGCCAGCGCTCTACTACAAAGACAGTAGAAGAATTGCAGGATACAGCTCCATTTGTACGAGTTATTGGTGATGCAGCAAAAGTATCAACAATCACAAATGCTGTATATTGGGGATATCATGCAGCCTTAGATATCTAAATACTTAGAAAAGAACGAATTTTGATATGCCCCCTGTCAAGTAGACAGTGAAAATTATTTAAAATAACTACCAAGCAAGGTCAATTAGATTTGGCCTTGTTTTTTTATTGTTGTGCTTGCGCCTGGTGTTTTGCTTTGCTCTTCTCAATCCCTTCCCAGAATCGTTCTATTCTTCTGTTTGGTGCAATTGGATATTGTTTTGGTGTAACTGCAGTCAGTACATCCTGTCTTACCTGATTTGCAGTCTTCTCATGAAAACGTTTCTGTGGATATCTGTAGATATAGTATTCATATATCCTATAAATGATCTCTGCAGCTTCTTCATAGGTATGTGCCTTGCCAAACAGAACCTTGGCCATATCCTTGATGAATCCCTGAAAGGATTCTACTGGTCTATTATCGATACAGTGTCCCACCCGTCCTGATAAAGATGGGTATTCCAATCATCGTGTTTATTGTGCTTCAGGCTATGTATAACATTGTGGACAGCATGTTTGTTTCCAGGATGCCGGAAATCCTTAATCTCGAGGAAACTGGTGAATATGTGGTTAATGCGCTTACGTTGGCATTCCCGATTCAAATGCAGATGGCTGCCTATACATAGGCAGCAGTGTTGGTGTGGGAGGGATGCTTTCCAGACTTTTAGGGATGAAAGACACAGGGGGGAGTGGCAAAAATAGCTGAAAAATGCGAGTTCAGGGCAATCGTGAGTTTGTATCGAAAGCAGACCTAATATAGTAAAATTTTGGGGAAAACAAGCAATCGCTTCCAGCTTTCGTAATAAGTCTTGCTAATACTGCCAGTAATAAATTGAAACACACTCTATTTGCTAGACAATTCTGATAAATAGGACGCTTTTTCGTAGCTTCATAATGTCCATTGATGTTTAGGTAGCACATTCGCCGATAGATTAATCAATCGTGTGACAGTTTCGTGACGCTAAAAAAACTCCAGGTGCAACGATAGTGCCCTGAAGGATATTTGAGGCAGAAAAATAGGGCCCGATCTTTCGATAGAGCCCTTACAAAAGCATTTCTGCTTTTTCGACGTACACCTAGTTTAGCCGATGGAGAACCAGCTGTCAATAACCAGTTTCAAAAAATCAAAATTTGCAGTGATCAACTGATTTGAATTATAGTACTCAGTGTGCTTCATCATACGTTCTTTAAACGCATGTAATTTTTGGGCAGCTTTATTATGAACTCCCTTACTGGTTACAATGTCATTATGGATGTAGAGAACATATATTAGTTCCTGAATCCGCTCATTTCCCATACGATTCATACGGGAATCACGTGAAAGCGATTGAATTTTTGATAATTCTTTATTCACTGTATACTTAGCCGGATATGCTGCCGTATTTTTGTGGAGATCATTGATGAAGCAGTCATTGTGAGCGCAGGCATTCCGTACATTTTTGCATCGTAGCATAATGTAAAAGCGATTGTTCATCTGTTTAGATTGATAACGTTTAGCACAGAAGTGATAAAAATCAAGGATTGCACCAAAAGGAAGAAGTTCCAGAAAAACCCAAACAGGGAAATCAGACGAATACTTATTATAGATGTCTTTTGTGTAATTACTACTTTGATTTTGACGTAATTCGGATTCAATATGTTCTCTTCTGTTGTGGCTGAGAGAATTTAGAAAATCCGAAACAATTTGATAGCCATCTTCGTTATGATTTTCAATCGCTTTCAGAAGGTCCATTTTTGCAAAATGTTCAACATCAAGTGTAAGTTGGATAAATGTATAACTCAGTTCCATATCAATAATAGCAAGATCCTGAAGATATCCAAAATCCAAATTTATATATTTGTCTACTGGCTTTTGATTTGAATCAAGCTGCTTATTATAATTCTTGCGGTAAGATGCCACACGGAAATAGTTATTATTATCTTCCATGTACCGAACAGCATTTTCTGGAGAAACAATATTGAACGTGATTCCTTTGCTTTTCATATGTTCAATAAGATCCTGGGCGGACTTCATTGGCTTGGAAATTTTACTCATAAAACGATTAGACTCCTTCATTTAAAATGATTCCATGTATGTATAAGCCAACGTAGACTTACCAACCCGGATGAAAAGTTAATTTTATTGTAACGATATTGCCTTAGTCAGTCAATGAAAATGGGCTGCTAATAGATAAGTAACCAGGCCATATTTTATTGATATTATGCGCTGGATTTAATGTAGCATCACTTTTGACTATCTTCATTCTATTGTTTTTACCAAATGTCGTCGTAACCCCCTTGCTTTAGCTATGGGGATATAAGGCGATTGCTATTTAGAGGCAATATAAAATGGCACGAATAGAAGAACAGTGAAAACTGTTCTTTTTGATACACTAAAAAGTAGGTAGATATGTTCTAAAAAAACGCTGACAAAGCATTATTGTCAACGTTCTAAAATATCAATAACATCATCAAGTGTTTCTACAATCTTATAACACTTTGATGCATATTGTGCTTCTGGATATTTCATATCAGGAACACAAATGACTTTAATATTTGCTGAATAAGCAGCCATAATACCACTTTCACTATCTTCAAGTACATAAGCTTCATCACTCTTGACACCTAGCTTCTCACAGCTTTTCAGAAAGACTTCAGGATTTGGCTTACCTTTAGTGACTTCATCCCCACAAATAGAATCATCAAAGTAATCAGTAATATGAGCCTGCTTTAAAATCTTATCAACACGATCACGGGTACTGCTTGTCGCTACAATGGTTTTATAGTGATGTTCTTTTTTGAGATATGACAGTAAGTGAAGTAATCCTGGCTTGAGGGGGACGCCTTCTTGTTCAAAGCGTTTAGCCATCACTTCATGACATTTTGTTATGACTTGATCAAAAGGGAAATCATGTCCATAGGCATCATAGAACTGCTTGGCAATGCCTTCCTTTGTACGCCCTAGAAGTGATACATAGAATGTTCGATCCATCGTTAAGTTCATATCTTTTAAGACTTCTTGATAGCTTTCAAAAGTCACTCTTTCACTATCAATCATCAGTCCATCCATATCAAATATTATTGCTCTAATCATACTTTTTCCTCCAACATATGTAAGTATAAGAAAAAAGCAAAAGAGTATCAATATAAGGCATGAATTTATTTTGCTTATTGAGGTTGGTTATATTATAATAGGGACGATTACAAGGAGGTTTTCATGAACACTTTATTAGAAAGACTTGAAACAGTAGAAAAAAGATATGATGAATTAACACAGATTCTCATGGACCCTTCCATTGCGAATGATGTCAGTAAAATGACAGCCGCTTCTAAAGAACAGGCTTCTTTAGAAAAAGCTTACAATATGTGTCAGGAATATAAAAGTTTATTAGACGGTATTGAAGAAGCTAAGGAGCTCTTAAAAGAATCCGATCCTGAAATTAGAGAAATGGCGAAAGAAGAGTATGAAACTCTTACAAAACGTCAGCCAGAACTTGAACAGGAAATCCAGTTAGAACTTATTCCAAAAGATCCAAATGATGACAAGGATGTTATCATGGAAATCCGTGGTGCAGCCGGTGGCGATGAAGGAAATATCTTTGCCGGGGACTTATTTAGAATGTATTCTAAATATGCAGAAAGCCAGGGCTGGAAGATTGAAGTCAACGAAGCACAGACATCAGAAGCGGGTGGTTATTCTTTAATTGCCTTTACCGTTTCTGGTGACCATGTCTATTCGAAGTTAAAATATGAATCAGGCTCACATCGTGTACAGCGTGTTCCTAAGACAGAATCACAGGGACGTATTCAGACTTCAACGGCAACAGTTCTCGTTATGCCAGAAGTAGATGAAGTTGAAGTTCATATTGATCCAAAAGACTTACGTATTGATACATATCGTTCATCAGGGGCTGGTGGACAGCATATCAATAAGACTGACTCTGCCGTACGTATTACCCATTTGCCTACTGGTATTGTAGCGACAAGCCAGGATGGTCGAAGCCAGCATGACAACCGTGATAAAGCCATGCAGACATTACGTGCCCGTGTTTATCAGCACTTCCAGGATCAGCAGGCATCAGCAATAGAAAGTGAACGTAAAAGCAAGGTTGGTAGTGGGGATCGTTCAGAAAAAATCAGAACATATAACTACCCACAAAACCGTGTCACAGACCATCGTATTGGCTTAACAATCCAGCAGTTAGATAAGATTATGGATGGTAAGCTAGATGATATTATTCAGGCTTTGATTAACGAAGATCAGCGTTTGAAGTTACTAGGTGAACAGAATGACAATTAGAGAACTCATTAATGAAGCTGAAGAAAGAATGGATGAAGCCAACAAAGACAGCAATGTCCCTAAAGTGCTCTTCTATCATGTTTCCAATATGCAACCTCATGAGCTCTATTTAAAGATGGATGAAGAAGTTGATGAAGAAACATTAAGAACCTTTAATGAAGACTTACAGCGTTATCTTAATGGTGAACCTGTCCAGTATATTAAAGGTAAGGAATATTTCTTTAATTATGAATTTACAGTCAATGAAGATGTTCTTATTCCACGTTATGAAACAGAAGAACTTGTTGAGAATATTCTTTATGCGATTGATGATTATTTTAAAGACTATAAGACGATTGATTTATGTGATGTAGGAACGGGTAGTGGGGCAATCGCTATTTCCCTTGCCCTAGAAGAACCAAAGCTCAATGTATGTGCAACTGACATTAGTGAAAAAGCATTAGTTGTTGCCAAAAAGAATGCTCATGACTTAGGTGCTCATGTGACATTCTATCAAGGGGATATGGTTCAGCCACTCATTGATGCAAAGAAGAAAGTGGATATCTTTGTATCCAATCCGCCTTATATCCCTGTTCACCAGGATATTGATCCCCGTGTTAAGGATAATGAACCTCATGTTGCTCTTTTTGGTGGTGAAGATGGTCTTTATTTCTATCGCAAGATTTTTGAAACAGTGCGTCCTATTCTTAAAGATCGAGCTATTCTCGCCTTTGAAATGGGATTTGACCAGCGTGACATCATGGAAGAAGCACTCCAACAGTACTTCCCGGATTGTCCACATCGCTTCTTAAAGGATATTAATGGAAAGAATAGAATGTTGTTCATCTATTACAATATTGAACCAAAATGATAGAAACAGAAAGACTCACTATTCGCTATCTTCAAGAAGAAGATCTTGAAAGAATGCTTGAATATCGTAATAAAAAAGAAGTTGCGAAGTATCAAAGCTGGAAACATTATTCGGAAAGAGAAGCAAGAAGTCGTATTCACTATGTGCAAAAACATCCTTTTGTCGGTGGAGCGAAGGACAATACGCAATTTGCGATTGTTCTCAAGGATGGCACATTAATCGGTGATCTCCATTTAGAGGCACTCAGTTCAAGTTGTATTACGATTGGCTATACACTTGACTCTACTTATTGGAAGCAAGGTTATGGACGAGAAAGCGTGCGTGCTTTACTAGATTATATTTATACACATTATGAATATACGAAATGTATTGCCTATATTTATAAAGCGAATGAAGCATCACGAAGATTACTACTTGATTTAGGCTTTAAGAAGTTTGATGAGAGTTATCTCTATCGTGATGAAGGTTATGTAGTAAGACTTGATGAAGTCATTAAGTAAAGGTGATAGAAAATGTTAAGTGATTATTTAAGAAGATATGAAATCATGAGTATCGTTACAGCACTATTAATGGTTGTTGTAGGGGTATTACAGATTGTTATTCCTGTGAAAATGATTAATTTGGTATTTACCATTTTTGCGGCAGGTCTTGGTATTAAAGGTATTATTGATGTATTTGCATTTATCTTTATGGATAATAATGCAAGAAGATATTCTAATGGTTTATTAGATGGTTTCTTATGTATTATTGGTGGGGTCTTATTGTATTTAAATATGGATTTCTTTAAGACTTTCTTGCCTTTGATTATTGGTGTTTTTGTGATTTTTGAAGCCATCATGAAGATGCAGGTATCCTTCCTCTTTTTAACAGCACTAAGCTCTTCAGGCTGGATTCTTGTCTTCTTGTCTTCAATTCTTGAGATTGTTCTTGGTTTCTTGCTTCTTGTCTACCCTGCTAACGCACTTGTCTCTGTGACAATTGCGAGTGGGATCATCTTGATTGTCTCAGCAATCTTAGAGATTATTGAAACTGTTGTCATGATCAAGAAAATCAGATATTACAGTATTTATTAAGCCCTTCTATTAGGGCTTTTTTTATGAGAGGGAGCTATGAATGAAAAGTATTTAAGTCATCAAAAACGTTATGTCATTGGCGTATCTGGGGGGTGTGACTCGATGGCCTTACTGGACATGATGGTCAAGAAGAATTACATCGTCGCTATTGCTCATGTCAATTACAATCTTCGAGAAGATACGGATGAGGACTATAAAGTTGTCCATGATTATGCTTTACAGCATAACATTCCATTCTACTACAAAGTCTTCACCAAAGAAGATTATCAACAAGGTAACTTCCAGGCCGTAGCCCGTCAAATGCGTTATAATTTCTATCATGAAGTCTTAGATCAAGGCTATGATGCTGTATTACTAGCCCATCATCTTGATGATGAACTAGAAACAATCTATATGTATCTCGAGCGTGGCAGTCAAACCAATTATCTGGGTATTGAGCCTATTACAACCATCCAGCAGATGACCATTATTCGCCCATTACTCGATACCAAAAAACAAGAGCTACGTGATTATTGCTTACAAAATCATATTGCTTTTCATGATGACTACACAAACTTTCAAACCCACTTCAAACGTGATCAGGTCAGAAATCTTGTTCTCAACACCTATACTGATCAACAAAAAGAAGCATTGTTGTTGAAAGCAAAAGCTTATAATCTGAACAAGCAACATATTCAAGACCAGCTTAAGCCATTACTTGAAAAGTATCATGCACAAAATAAAATTAACTATCATGAAGTACCAGAAGCACTTTATAGTGACTTTCTCTTTGCTTTGTTGGCAGAGAAAATCCCGGTAGAGAAATTGAGCGGGCATCTTATTCATGAAATCATTCATCAGATGACTTCAACAAAGCCCAATATCACCCTCCAATTACCACTTCATCAGCAGTTCATAAAGGCATATGATAATATTACCGTTACAACACTACCTTCAAGTGAGGGATATGCATATACAATAACATCGCTTAAAGAGCAGGATTATGACGATTTTTCTATTCGCCAGAAAGGTGAAATGAAAGATGGTATTTATGTCACTGAGGCTGATTTCCCACTCACTATCCGTTCGATATTACCTGGTGATGTGATTAAGACAAGTGGTGGGCAAAAGAAGGTGGCAAGACTTTTTATCAACAATAAAATTCCTTCTCATGAAAGAGCCCATTATCCGATTGTTGTAAGAAATGATGGACAAATTATTTTGATTCCAGGAATTGCCAAAAGATATGAGTATTTGTCTACAAATCCCAATCTTTTTGTGATAAAATAAGCGCATTATAGGAGGTTTACGTATGCATAAGGATACGCGTGAAATTTTATATACTGAAGAACAAATTAGAGATAGAAGTGCTGAATTAGGAAAGCAGATTTCTGCTGACTATGAAGGCAAGGATGTACTGATGGTTGGCTTATTAAAGGGAAGTGTTCCTTTCTTTGCTGAACTTGCAAAGCATGTGACATTGGATGTTGAGTTTGATTTTATGCGTGTTTCTAGCTATGAAGGCACAGAGTCTACTGGTAATGTTATTGTGAAAAAGGATATTGATGTTGACTTTAAAGGCAAAGATATTCTCTTAGTTGAAGATATTCTTGATACGGGTAAGACATTATATACAGTCAGACAGATGCTTCTTGAAAAAGGTGCTGCTAGTGTTGAAATCGCAACCCTTTTGAATAAGCAGGAACGCCGCGAATTCCCTATTCAAGCAAAGTATGTAGGATTCGAAATTCCTAATGCATTTGTCATTGGATATGGTATGGATTACAATGAGAAGTATCGTAACCTTCCCTATGTAGGAATATTAAAAGAAGAAGTCTATATGTAAGGAGACAGTATGAACAAGAAGAATAAAAGTTTATTAAAAGCTATTCTTCCTTGGGTTTTAGTATTGGTGATCATTGGTAGTATTATTCCGGTTCTTACAAACCGTAATGCTGGTAATGAAACCTTAACTTACTCTGAATTTACAAAGGCATTAGAAGATGAAAAGATTAAAGAAGTGACTGTTAAGCCACAAAGCTATGTCGTTGATGTTACAGGTAAGTATACTAAGAAGGTGGATGGCAAAAACAAAACAGTCTCATTCTCTACTTTAGTACCAGCTACTGATGAAGAAGTAGATTCATTAATGCAGGTTATTAAAGATCAGGGTGTGAAAGCGAAAGTTGCAGATGCATCTGATGATAATATGGTCATCAATATTATCATGAATCTTATTCCATACATCATCTTAATTGGTGGTATGGTATTCCTCTTCAAATATATGAATGCTGCTGGTGGTGGAAATGCGAAAGCATTTGAATTTGGTAATTCTAGAGCTAAGCTTGAAAAGAATGAAAAGACACGTTTTAGTGATGTTGCCGGAGCGGATGAAGAGAAAGAAGAAGTTAAGGAATTGGTTGACTTCTTAAAGAATCCTAAGCGTTTTGCGGATATGGGAGCAAAAATTCCTAGAGGTGTCCTTCTAGTAGGTCCTCCAGGTACAGGTAAAACATTACTTGCCCGTGCCGTTGCTGGTGAAGCTAATGTACCTTTCTATTCTATTTCTGGTTCTGAATTCGTAGAAATGTTCGTCGGTGTTGGTGCTGGACGTGTACGTGACATGTTCAAGACAGCTAAACAGAATGCGCCATGTATCATCTTTATCGATGAAATTGATGCCGTTGGTAGACAGCGTGGTACTGGTGTTGGTGGCGGACATGATGAACGTGAACAGACATTGAACCAGTTGCTTGTCGAAATGGATGGTTTCGAAGGTAATGAAGGTGTCATCGTACTGGCTGCTACAAACCGTGCTGATGTCCTTGACCCAGCCTTATTAAGACCTGGTCGTTTCGATAGACAAATTCATGTATCTAACCCAGACCGTCGTGCAAGAGCACAGATTCTTGCCGTTCATGCAAGAAATAAGAAATTAGCACCGGATGTTGACTTTGACAACATTGCACGCCGTACACCTGGCTTCTCAGGTGCGCAGTTAGCCAACGTTTTAAATGAAGCTGCTTTATTAGCTGTACGTTTAGGACATAGTGTGATTACTCTTGAAGATGTTGATGAAGCAATCGACAGAGTCATTGGTGGCCCAGCTAAGAAGAGTAGAAAGTATACAGAAAAAGAAAGAAAGCTTGTTGCTTATCATGAATCTGGACATGCGATTGTTGGTTTAACACTTGAAGATGCTAACCAGGTACAAAAAGTTACAATCGTTCCTCGTGGTGATGCGGGTGGTTATAACTTAATGACACCTAAGGACGAAACATATTTTGAAACAAAACAGCAGCTATTAGCTGAAATAGCTGGTTTCATGGGTGGTCGTGTAGCGGAAGAAATCTTCTTTGGCGATATCTCATCAGGTGCTGCCAACGATATCCAGCAGGCTACAAGAATTGCCCGAATGATGGTTACTGAACTCGGTATGTCAGAACTTGGCCCAATCAAGTATGATAGTGGTGAAAATGCTGTATTCTTAGGCCGTGACTATTCACAGCTTTCTAATACACATTCAGGTCAGATTGCTTTTGAAATTGATCAGCAGGTGAGAAAGATTATTGATGATGCCCATCAGGAAGCAACTGATATCATCAATGCCAATAAAGACAAGCTTGAAACAATTGCGAATGCATTATTAGAATATGAAACACTGAATGCAGAACAAATTCAGTCATTATATGAAACAGGAAAAATGCCTGAAACATTCAATGGCAATGATGAAGTTGTAACACCGGATAATGATGACAATACTCCATCAGCACCAGAAACTAAGGATAATGCAAATCCTGAAGATGATTTATTAGATGAAATGAAGTAGGGCATTGCCTTACTTCATTTTTAAGGAGAATGAAAATGAGTAGACGTGTTATGATCAGAATATTTGTAGGCATAATTGTCTTAAGTATGATTATACCTCTCATTAGTTATTTTGCGATTTAGGAGAAAAGTATGAAAGATTATTTAGTTAGAGGTCTTGTAAATAAAAGAAATGCTCGTGTCTTTGCCGTTAATACGACAAATCTCACAAACAAGGCAAGAGAAGAATTAGGGCTATGGCCATGTGCATCAGCAGCCCTTGGTAGAACAATGGCAGTCACATTAATGATGGGTGCCATGAATAAAGATCAGGAAAAACTCACAGTGAATATCAATGGTGGTGGTGAAATGGGTACTGTCCTTGCCACAACACATTGCGATGGCAAAATTAAAGGCTTTGTTGCTAATCCTGAAGTCCACTATGAATATAACAGTACAAAGAAATTAGCTGTTGGTATGTGCGTAGGCAATAATGGTACTTTACAGGTTATTAGAGATATGGGCTTAAAGCAGCCAATGACATCAGAAGTACAGCTTCAGACAGGTGAAATTGGTGATGACTTTGCTTACTATTTCTATGTTTCAGAACAAGTACCTTCAGTTGTCTCAGTTGGCGTTCTAGTCGATACGGATAATAGTGTATTATCTGCAGGCGGCTTTATCATTCAGCTATTACCAGAAGCAACAGACGAAGACATCACATTTATTGAAAATAAGATGAAGGGTTTCCCTCCTGTTTCAGACCTGATTCATCAAGGTAAAACACCAGAAGAAATCTTAGAAATGATTTTTGATGATGAAGTAGAAATATTAGCACATCAGGATGTCTTCTATGAATGTGATTGTTCGAGAGAAAAGATGGCTGAAGCTTTAGCAGCATTACCAGACTCTGAATTAGAAGCCATTATTAATGAAGATCATGGTGCTGATTTAAAATGCCAGTTCTGTCATAAGTCCTATCACTTCAGTGAGGATGACTTAAAACAAATCCAAGAAAATAAACATCAATAAGAGGCACATGCCTCTTTTTTTCATACAAACAAAAATGACAATCATTCATGATTGTCATCATTGAGGAAGTTATGTGGATATGACATAACTTCATTTTATAAAGTTCCCGACAGAAAACCCACGCGCCTTTAGGCCGTGGGATGAATGTCGGTTAGGAATATGATATAATATACATACAGGAAATCCTATTTCCGAGTCTTTAGAAAGGAGAAAGCTGTATGCATCT
>NZ_JNKU01000009.1 GCF_000702165.1 Sharpea azabuensis DSM 18934 | reverse complement strand
ATACATTTTATCGTACTTAAGGTTTAATCGCAATATTTATAGTTCTATTAGGTCGTCAGCAGAATTATCAATCTCTTTTTTCTTCCCTTTGAGTAATTTCATGCTGGCAAACTGTTTATCTGTTACGGGGAGGCACCTCACTTCACCCTCTGGAGGAAGGTTATTTTCTACTCTCTTAATAAATTTATTTAAATCATCCCAATTCCTTGTTATTCGTACATAGACAGAATACTGCATCATGAGAAATCCATTTTCAATAAGAAATTTCCTGAAATCAGTATAGTCTTTTCTTTGTTTTTTGGTTTCCACGGGCAAATCAAAAAGTACAATTAATCTCATTGTTCTGTTTTGCATATCATTGGGACCTTAAATTTATTATATTCATGACTATCTAAGGCTGTGTATAAGCTTTTTACCATCATTTCAACTGCATATCTAATTTTTACTATCTTTCCATCATAAATAACATCTTTATTAATTAGGTTTACAAGATCACTTCTTACATCACGTGTTAATGGGTTGACAATATAATCAATGTTATTATTGACATACAAATCTACAACGGGACGTAAAGGCTCCATTAAATCATCTGCTAAATTATAGGCATTTGTTTCAGATATATGATGTAATCCTAACATGAGCTGAAATCCTGATGCAGCTAAGTTTCTTGCTACTATTGAACGCATTATGGCATATCCATAATCAAGAGCAGAATTTATTGCAGTATCATTAGTTCTTATAAAGTTGGCTCCATAAAGAGATCTAAAAAACATTTTTGCAGCAATCCCTTCTCTATTACCCGCATCTCCATCATATACCTCTTTTGATAATTCAATCATTCTGTTTACTGTACTTTCATTGCAATCGCACAGTGCTAACACAACGGATTGGTTAATGATTTTAGCTGTTGTAATGATATCCCATAAGGTGTTTTTGCTTTTATTCGTTAGATTAGATTGCATTTTAAACACTTTATATAAGTGATAATTATTAGAGAGAGGTAGTGTAATAGAACTAGGTAAATGTGATTCATTACAAAGTATAACAAGAATGTTATATGCACTTAATTCTTTAAGTGCATAAGTTGTGATAATGGTTTGTAAATTATCAATGACAATACAATTAATATCTTCCATAGGGAAATGAACAATATTATTTTCAGATTCAATGTTAAGGATACCATCTTTTATTTTTATCTTTTCTTTATTGTAAATAATGATTGATCTCCACATTTTATCTCACCATTTATATGACCAAACACATCAAGAGAATATTTTTTGATAAATATTGAGGATGTAATTACTACATCATTATCATTAAGATTTTGGTTTGCAAAAAGTCTTATTATAATCTTATTTACATTGACATTTTTAATGCTTCTATACGCACCAAAACCATTATTTTTAAGTCTTTTATAGTTCGAATCTTTGTAAATGGCAATGTATTCATTGTGGAATAGGTAAGTAATATGTTTACAAGTAGATGGTAATGGTTTCAATAAAACAAGTTTACCATCTTCTTTTCGTACATCTACATATCGTATTCCTCTTAACTGAGGTTTGTTTTGGGAATCAGTATAAATCTCAGCACAATAATAACTATTGGCTTCATAAATAGTATAACTTTCTTTTCCTAAGGTGTTCTTTGTATATTTGATATAGTATGGAGATTTAATGCCATCCTCAGATTTAAGATAGCTTTCGAATTCTTCGAAAGAGTTTAATTTAGTCTTTTTTAATACTTCACGCAAGGAAACTGCATTTTCGCTTCCTTGTATTTTACCTCTAAATCTCTTATTTATTTTGAAGTTAACATATGGAATTTTTAACTGTTCAGCAAATTCGCTGTCGTTGTAGTATTCTAAACATCTTTTTGTATATTCTTCTTGAGTAAGAATATCAATTGCCTTGATATAGTTTTTTAAATCTGGTTTGAGAGTATCTATTACTTTTTTTGCTTTCTTAATGTCGATAAGTTCATTGTTACTTTCAAATCCGGTATAAGTTAAAATAATATTTGCATTTAGAATCTGTGCTTCATTATTAAAACGTTCAGTGAGTTCTTTTTCTAAAATTTCTTTTTCTTTTAAAGCATTTTGAGCTTCCTTAAATGCTATATAAAGCTTTTTATAATGATATTGGTCATCAGTAAAACGATAACCTAAATTATCATAATCAGTATTGAATTTAAGAGGAATGCGAATCTGAACCTCATCAGAAAGGTTTTTACAAATTGCAGGAATATGATTCTTTGACATCAAGCTTCTAATATAGTCTTCACTAAATCCATGATATTTACTCATTGATTTTACAGTGTTTTTTATAACTGTATCAATATCTCTTTGCTTTTGCTCTTTGCTAAGATTTCTATCGATTTTTATAAGACGTATAGTATCGTATGCATTTGCAAGGGTAATATATCTTTTATCAATATTAGCTAAAATGATTGCATCAATTGCATGATGATAGTAATACAAATTTCTTCCTTTATCTTCTAAGGAATATATTGTTGGATGATATCCATACTCATCATAGGTTGTTAACCAACGTTTTCTAAATCTACTAGTCACTGCACCTTTAATTGTTACGACATCAATATTTTTAGTTTTATCACTTTCTTTAAAGGCAGTCTTTAAGTAGTTTGCAATGTAACGGGTAATATATCTGGTATCATTAATATTTCTTGAAATGAATCCTTCTATTGTTTCATCATCCAACTTTTTTAATGTTAGGTATTGATACTTCTTTTTAGAGATTGGGTTTGTTTTATTCTTTAATAAATGAAGGCATTCTGTGAGATAATCTTTCTTTGTATAATTTGTATCAACATTTATTTGCATTTCATCAAACGCTTCTAAAGGTAATCTATTGTTTTTAATGCTATTGGCATCTCTTAGGACTAATACTTTATTGTTTAGTGTATCATCTAAAATCTTAGACTGCGGGATGATGTGATCAACTTGAACGTTTGTACCATATATAACATCCATCATAGTTAATGGAGTGTTTGTATAGATACAGTGCTTATTTTGTGAAAGATAGAGTTTATATCTTTCCATCATTTTAGAATTTACGTTAACGTGTAAGTTTTCTTTATTGATATAGTCAGTTAATTCGCTTTCTAATTGCAAATTCTTTTCATAATTATCATTTTGATATTTTTTATCATTATCTCTTTGTTCAAATGACTTATTAACATCTGAAGCAACTTCTATATTTATTCTTACGATATTATATTTATTGATTGCAGCATTAATAATCTTACGTGATTGGTTAATTGTACGATAAACAACAGGATTGCGTATTAAATCACTATCTTGAATGGCAATCAACTTGTTATTTTTCATAAAATGGTGATCTTCAAGTTCTCTAGTTTCATTGAATTCTGCTTGGAAATCACCATATTTTTTTCCACTTTCAAAAGCATGAATAGCCTCAAGCATATACTTGTTAGAAATATTGGCAACAGATTGGGATTTAATAACTTTTATACTATCGGCTAGTTTAGAAGCTAATTCTTTTGGATAATTTGTATCTATAAGTATGTTAGTTAGTTCTTCTTTTCGCTTTGATGGTGTAATAAATTGACCTATGCAATTCCCTATTTTATTGGATAATGAATTGACTGAACGGTAAGAAGATGTTTCTATTTCTTCTCTAAAACTTGCTATCATTTCAGTTTCAAAGATGGTTGAATCAGTCAATTGTTTCATATAATTGAGTTTGTATTTTTTATTACTCTTTTCTTTAGAGTTAAGTTCCAATCCATGTTTTAAGAGAAATGAACTAAGTTCTTTATTGGTTATCTCGCCTTTATGATCAAAGAAATATAGCATTAAATCATGAAGCAAAGACTTTGAAAAAGACATTATTACTCCATTACTGTCAGTAAAGAAAAACTGTGATAGGGTATTTATTAAATAATATTCATCGTAAATTAAAGAATTTTTAGTGCCTTTCTTTTCATTTGGATAAAAAGGACAAAGACCTATCATTTCATTAAAACCAGTATAGAATTGGTTTCCTTTACTATTATTTTTGTAATCATCTCTTTTATTTTTAGGTCCTGGCCCATCTTCAAAATTGCGTTGGAAGAAGATTTTGTCTAAAATAATAGTAATATTATCAATTGATAGACAATCATAAAACTCTTCTTGTTTATGAAGAATTAGTGACATTTCATTTTCTAGCAATTTTCTTGGAATTAAATACTGATAACCTTTCTTATTATGATATTTAATAACCTTTTTCGAACCACTTTTATCTACAATGAATGTTGGATCTGTTGCAATCATTTCACCAACAGTTCGATATGAATTAGAAGCAAAAAGCTTTTCTATTGTAGACTTTGCTTTTTGCATTTCTTTTTCGTCATTATCAGTATTGTTGTCATTAATATCATTATCATAGAAGTCTTTATAACCACGATTATTTGACATATAGATTAAAATAGAAAAGAGTTCTAATGGAGATAGTTTATTATCCAATCCTTTAACGCGTAATGAAAGAATATCATTAGGATTCTTTTGCTTTTTAAAAGAATTTAATATTTCTACTAAATCAGGAAATTCAATTTCCTGGAGAAATTTGATTAAAGCTTCTTTTCTCTGTTTTTTTCTTCGATTCAGTCTATGTGCTGATCTTTTAAGTCGTCGTTGCTGACTAGCTCTAGCAGAAGCTTTTTTGGCGCCTTCTTCACCACTTTCAAATATCTGTACACCTAGATCTTCAACTCGATGAGCATCTAAGTCAATTATTGCCCATCCGTTTGAACCGATTCCTAAATCGGTTGCAAGAACAAATCTATGTTTCTGACGATAATTCTCCATTTAATAACTCCTCCTAATTGACAAAATAATTTATAGACGCTATCATAATATTGCTTAGCGAAGTGTGATCTTACCAATAAATAACAGACAAAACCAAAAATTACACTTTATGATATAACTTTACCAGTGAATATCAGACGGCTAAGATAAAGCTATAAGCTGTGGGGTTGCGCATCCCCAATTTCGCGCACGAGCATTAGCTCGTTTTTTTTATGTCATTGATAAGATACAATGACATTATAACATCAACAAAAGATCTAGAGAAAGCACTTTCAATGCGTATAGAATATAAATTGAATAAATACAACAAATATATCACATCTCAAGAAGAGAATAATAAATGGGTGACCTTATTAATCATATGGAGAGTAGTAAAATTGTTTTATTTCAATTTTCAATTGAATAAGTTGAACAAAGTCATTCTACTATTTCCAATGTAAGAATTATTAAATGGTAAGTAAAAATATTATTGTTCATCATGAAAAGAAAAAGAACCAAGAGCTTTAGCTGACTTCTGGTTCTAGTAAACGAAAACTAGAAAGGACAAGAGTCACCTCTCTTGTCCTTTCAATTGCCCTGGTGTGTGCATACATAATGTAAATTATTTCTTCTATGATGTCAATGATTCTTAATGTTTATCTGGCTTTCTATTTGATTAGGTCTAGGGCTTAGTGTAAGAACGAGGCAATACCGTTCGCAATACCGTTAGCGACTTTTTCTTGATAGGCATCATTTGTCAGGTTGGCATCTTCATTTGGGTTTGAGATAAAGCCCATTTCTACGAGTGCGACTGGTACTTGTGTCCAGTTAATGCCTGACATGTTGTTGACAAGGCTTAAGCCACGGTTTTTAGCACCAGTTGCTGAACATAAGCCATTGACAACAGCTCTTGTAAGAGATTGTGATGATGAGACAATACTAGGTGATAGATAAGGATTACCTGATGCAGGTGCTAAACCAGTAACACCATTGACAGATTGATTATTTGAGGAATCACAATGTAAACGAATGAATGCTCCAGCATGAGCTTTGTTCGCAATATCAGCACGTTCTTTATTAGAAATATTAACATCTTGACTTGTACGACACATAACAACAGTATATCCACGTGATTGAAGGATGCGTTGTAGTTTAAGTGCTATTTCTAAGTTAATTTGTGATTCTGTACGATGTGAGCGAATACCAGTTGCTCCTGTTGTTACCTTTGCTTTTGTCTGACTAGCACCGGGACCGATAGGTTCCTTTGCGCTATTGCCGTAGCGTTGATGTCCTGCATCAATACATACGACCTTATTGTTTGTTGGGACAGCTTGTTTAACTGGTGTAGGTGTAGCTGTTTGTTGTGTTTGCTGAGCCTGCTGTGGCTTTTGTGCTTCTTGTTTTTGTTGTGGTTCATTTGTTTGTGGCTCTTCTTTTTTGTTGGCACTATCAACAACTTTCTTTGTAGCTTCAGAGAGAGCTTGTTCTGATGACTTTAAAGCTTCTTTTTCTGCTTCACTCGCTTCCCCTTTTGCAGTGTTATTGGTGATTGTTGTTGTAGAAACTTTAGGCTGTTGTGACTTTGTTTGCTTAGAAGCTGTCAAAGCAATCCCAATGCCTAAAACAAGGACAGCTAATAAGCCAACAATTATTATTTTATATTTATTCTTCATAAAGACATTCCCTCCGATATCATCATTATATATGATTTTTTAAGAGATTTTTAGGAAACATTCAAGAATTAATAAAAACAACTATAATAGATATAAGGAGGCGATGGAGATGTCAATACTCTATACATGTTGTGTACCCCATCCCCCACTCATTATTCCCGAAGTGGGTAAAGGGGAGGAAAAGAAAATCCAAGATACCATTCATAGTTATCGTGAAGTCATGAAGAAAGTTGCAAGCTTTCATCCCGAAACCATCATTATCATAAGCCCGCATAATACTTCTTATATAGATTACTTCAATATCTCAGAAGGTGCTCATGCCGAAGGTGATTTTGGTCAGTTTAGGGCAAAACAAGTTAAGATCACATGTGATTATGATGAAGAGTTTGTTGATGCATTATGTCATCATACAGAAAATAGTGGTGTCCCTGCTGGAACATTAGGTCAAAGAACGAAACGTCTTGATCATGGAACTATGATTCCACTCTATTTTCTTAATCAATACATGACTAACTATAAAGTTGTACGTATGGGATTATCAGGATTAAGCTATCAAGATCATTATCATCTAGGTCAGCTTATTCGAAAAACAGCTGATGAGCTAAATCGTAAAGTTGTTATTATTGCATCAGGAGATTTATCGCACAAACTTAAAGAGAGTGGTCCATATGGCTATGCCAGTGAGGGACCAGAATTTGATCATAAAGTGATAGAGGCATTAAGTCATGGAAATTTCCTAGATTTAATGACCATGGATTATGGTTTTTGTGAAAGAGCAGCAGAATGTGGTTTGCGTTCATTTATTATCATGGCAGGTGCCTTAGATTGCCTTTCTGTCAAACCAACATTCTATTCTTATGAAGGACCTTTTGGTGTGGGATATGGTGTTATTGGATTTGATATTGGTGAAAAAGATCCAACACATAATTTTGGTGAACAGGCGAAAAAATATGAAGAGGAGAAGATATTAACGATAAGAAAAGCAGAAGATCCCTATGTAAGATGGGCAAGAAATGTTGTAGAAAGCTATGTGATGAACAAGACTGTACCAGCACTTCCATCAAAGTTACCAGAATCTATGCTTAACAATCGGGCAGGCGTCTTTGTTTCTATTAAGAAGGATGGGCAGCTAAGGGGCTGTATTGGCACATTCCAGCCAACAACAGATAATATTGCCCTGGAAATACGCAATAATGCCATCTCGGCAAGTACAAGAGATCCCCGTTTCTCACCCATCATCAATATCGAACTACCAAAACTTATTTACAGCGTTGATATTCTAGGTGAAGTTACACCAGTTACTTATGAAGAACTTGATCCACAGAAATATGGAGTCATTGTCAAACATCATGAAAAAAGAGGCTTGTTGCTGCCTAGACTAGATGGTGTTGATACTGTATCAGAACAGATTGAAATAGCTGCAAGAAAAGCAGGTATTTATGATGATGAAGATATTGAATTGTTTAAGTTTGAGGTTGTAAGACATTATTAAGAAGGTGATATTGTGAAATGTGATCTATGTTTTCATCATTGTGACTTACAAGAAGGACAAACTGGGTTATGCTTTGCGCGAGAAAATAAAGCAGGACAGATTGTAAGTAAAAACTATGGCCAAATCACATCACTTGCATTAGATCCTATCGAAAAGAAACCACTCTATCACTTTCATCCAGGCAGCTATATTCTTTCAGTAGGAAGTTATGGCTGTAATCTCAAATGTCCTTTCTGTCAGAATTATGAGATTTCTTACGATAATGGCAGCAGTGTAAGGGGACAGATGAGTCCAGAGGAACTTGTTGGATATGCAGTTAAGCTAGTCAGACAAGGTAATATCGGTATAGCCTTCACATACAATGAACCACTCATTGCCTATGAATATATCAAAGATACTTTCATGAAGGCAAAAGAGGCTGGACTTAAAACTGTTCTTGTGACAAATGGCACTATTACAACAAAGTATCTTGATGATCTTCTTGATTATACTGATGCTTTCAATATTGATTTAAAAGGCTTTAGTCAGGATATCTATGATCGCTTAAATGGCAATCTAGAACTTGTCAAAACCAATATCATCCATGCCCATCAAAAAGCACATGTTGAAATAACTAGTCTCATTGTTCCTACTTTCAATGATGCTCTTGAAGATATGGAAAAAGAAGCAAGCTGGCTAGCGGATATTGATAACGATATCCCTCTTCATATCACCCGTTTCTTTCCAAGATATCATCTTTTAAATCAAGAACCAACAAGCATTCCTCTCCTAAAACAAATGCAGTCCATTTCTTTAAAGCATCTACATCATGTTCATCTAGGAAATGTCTAGATATTTTCTTGAAAGTCTGTTGGAAAACAGGCTTTTCATTTCCACATTTTCCCATATAATAATCCCTATATGGGGGAATTATTATGCAAAGAGATCTTACAAAAGGCAATTTGTTGAAGAATATTGTTGTTTTTTCATTACCATTCCTGCTTTCTTATTTTCTACAAACACTCTATGGCATGGCTGATTTATTTATTGTTGGTCAGTTCGATGGGGCAAGTGTTATTTCGGGTGTAGCTATAGGATCACAAGTCATGCATATGATCACTGTGATGCTCGTAGGTGTGGCGACTGGTGGTGCGGTGATGATTGGCCGTTATGTTGGTGCCCATGACAAAGAAAATGTTTCCAAAACAATTGGCAATACCATCACACTCTTTGTGATTATTGCGGCTATCCTGACAGCATTATTATTACTTCTTGTATCACCAATAGTAACCATTATGTCTACACCAAAAGAAGCTATTGTTGAAACATCAAATTATTTAAAGATATGTTTTATAGGGATACCTTTTATTATTGCCTATAATGTCATTTCTTCAATCTTTAGAGGCATGGGTGATTCTAAGAGCCCAATGTATTTTATTGCGGTGGCATGTGTTGTCAATATTGCCTTGGATTATTATTTTATTGGCACACTTTCTATGCATGCATCAGGTGCAGCCCTAGCAACAATCATTGCTCAGGCATTTAGTGTATTGGTAGCCATTCTTGCGATTGTGACAAAGAAACTCATTCAACTCTCATTCTCTTCACTGAAGTTTGAAAAAGAGATTATCACCTCTATTCTTAAGATAGGTATTCCTGTAAGCTTACAGGATGGTTTTATCCAGGTTGCTTTTCTCATTATTACTATTATTGCGAATAGTCGAGGTGTGGAAATAAGTGCAGCAGTAGGTATTGTTGAAAAGATTATTTCATTCCTCTTCCTCGTACCATCAACAATGATGCAGACAGTCTCGACAATCTCATCACAAGCCATTGGCGCAGGCAAGAAGGCATTGGCAAGAAAAACACTCTTTACCTCAATGGCTATATCAACATCGATTGGTTTGATCTTTGCTATCAGTTTCCAGTTTATCTCTGAACCAGTGATTGCTTTATTTACCCATGATGCAAAGGTTGTCCAGCTTGCAACAGGTTATATGCATTCCTATGTCTTTGATTGTGCTATTGCCAGTATGCATTTCTGCTTTAGTGGTTTCTTTGTTGCCTCAGGATATTCGATTGTATCCTTTATTCATAATGTTGCTTCAATAATTACATTACGTGTACCAGGTGCTTATCTTGCTTCCATTTATTATCCTAAGACATTATTCCCAATGGGTTTAGCAGCACCAGCAGGTGGTGTCTTGCAGCTAGCAATATGTATTGGCTTTTATCGCTATTTACGAAAGAAGAATAAGATATGATGAAGGAAGTTGGAACACATGCAATTAAAACTGAACGCTTGTTGTTAAGACGTTTTGTGGAAAGTGATATTAAGCCATATTATGATAACTATGGCTGTGATCAAGCTGTTCAGGAATATATTGCCTGGTTTGATTGTAAGACTTTGGATGATACTGAGAATTTTGTTCATGAACACTTAAAGAAATATGATGATCCTTATTTCTTTGGCTGGGTGATTGAATATGAAGGTGAAGTGATTGGTTCAATTGGCTGTTTTAATGTCAATCCATTTTTATCATGTTGCGAAATAGGCTATTCGATTGGTTCACGCTGGTGGAACAAAGGCATTGTCAGCGAAGGGGCAAAGGCTGTTGTTGATTATATGTTTAAGGAAGTGGGGGTTCATAGAATCTATGCATCCTATACAAAAGAGAATGTGGCATCAGGAAGAGTAATGGAGAAAATTGGCATGAAATATGAAGGAACAGCAATTGATGGGATCATGCTGGAAGACGGATATCATGATCTTGTCTATTATGCCATCATAAATACGCAAAAACCTTGACAATATCAAGAGAAAATGAATATAATAACACTCGCAAAGGCAATGAATAGAAGAGTAGTCTTATTGTCACATTCTAGAGAGCTTCCGGATGGTGTAAGGAAGTAATGCTGCATAAGATGAATAAAGACTAGGAGCTGTATTTTGGATCGTAAGTGATAAAATAACGTGTGACCGCGTTAAGGTTTAATGAGATCATAGTCATATGATGAATTAGGGTGGTACCACGATTAACTCTCGTCCCTTGGATGAGAGTTTTTATATTGGAGAAAAGGAGAATATTATGGCAAAAGAAAAACTCACTCAGCAAGAGCAAGTTAGAAGACAAAAGATGCAAGAATTAAGAGACATGGGTATTGACCCATTCGGACAGGCATTTGATGTCAAAGACAATACAAAAGATATTAGAGAACAGTATGGTAACTGTACTAAAGAAGAATTAGAAGAAAAAAATATTCATGTACAATTAGCTGGACGTATTATGTTGAGACGTCGTAAAGGTAAGGTTGCCTTCATGGATATCAACGATAAATTTGGAAAGATCCAGTTATATGTAAGAAAAGATGTTGTCGGTGAAGACGTTTATGAAATCGTAAAACGTGGTGACTTAGGTGATATCATCGGTGTAGAAGGCGTACTTATGGAAACAGACACAGGTGAGCTTACAATCCGTGTAGAACAGTACACACACCTCACAAAAGCCTTAAGACCACTTCCAGAAAAATTCCATGGCTTAACAGATACAGAAGAAAGATTCAGAAGAAGATACCTAGACTTAATCATGAACGAAGAAGCACGTAAAGTCGCTTTCACAAGACCAAAAGTCATTCGTTCCATCCAGCATTACTTAGATAACTTAGGCTATACAGAAGTTGAAACACCAATGATGAACTCTATTCTAGGTGGTGCTTCCGCAAAACCATTCATCACACATTTCAATGCCTTAGATAAAGATTTCTATTTAAGAATCGCAACAGAATTAAATCTTAAGAGATTAATTGTTGGTGGCATGGATGCCGTTTATGAAATCGGTAGACAGTTTAGAAATGAAGGTATGGATAAGACACATAACCCTGAATTCACTTCTATTGAAGTCTACAAAGCATTCTCTGACTTAGAAGGCATGATGGACTTAACAGAAGGTATCGTTGCCCAGGCAGCAATGGATGTTAATGGCACATATGATATCGAATATAAGGGACATAAGTTCTCATTAGCACCAGGCTATAAGAGAATTTCTATGGTAGAAGCTATTAAGGAACAGACTGGCATTGACTTTGCAGCTGATATGAGCTTTGAAGATGCTAAAAAGTTAGCAGAAGAACATGAAATCGAAGTAGAACCACACTTCGCCTATGGTCATATTGTGAATGCCTTCTTTGAAAAGTATTGTGAAGAAACATTTGTAGAACCAACATTTGTTTATGGTCATCCAATTGAAATCTCACCACTCGCAAAGAAGAACCCTGAAGATCCAAGATTCACATTAAGATTTGAATTATTCATTTGTGGTAACGAATATGCGAATGCCTTCTCAGAATTAAATGATCCTATCGATCAGCGTGAAAGATTCGAAAACCAGCTCAAAGAAAAAGAACTTGGTAACGATGAAGCTAACGAAATGGATACAGACTATGTAGAAGCACTCGAATACGGTCTTCCACCAACAGGTGGTATGGGCATGGGTATTGATAGACTTGTCATGTTGTTGACTGGCCAGGATACAATCCGTGAAGTCATTCTCTTCCCAGCTATGAAACCAACAGAAAAATAGTGCATATTGAAAAGTATATTCATAATATGATACGATCATATTACTGAATATACTTTTTTTTATTGATAATTGGAGCTTCAAACAATGTATAAATTTGCATTAGTAGATGATGAAATTGTGTTTTTAAAAATACTTGATCAAAAGCTATCAAACATCCTATTTGAAAAACATATTGAATATCATCTTTCATCATTCAACCAACCAACATCCTTTCTAAAAACACTTTCTCAAGAGAATTATGACATTGTTTTTCTAGATATTGATATGCCCAACGAAAATGGCATAGATATAGCGCGTAGATTACGCAATATAGATCATCCTCCAGTAGTTATTTTTGTCACATCAAAAGAAAAATATATGCGAGATGCTTTTGGCATGAATGTATTTGCGTTTATTGTTAAAGAGAAGATGAATGAAGAGCTAGCACCAATTATGACAGATTGCCTAACATACTTGGAAAAGAATAATGGGGTAACCTTAAAAACAAATCAAGGGCTTCATCGCTTCTATTTCAATGACATTATTTGCGTGTATAGTGAAGATAGAAAGATTCAAGTCATTACGCATTTAGAAGTATTTCAAATCTATCAAGAGACTTTAGGAAGCATTGTTCAAAAATTAAATCATCCACAATTCGTATCACCTAACAGGGGGAGTATTGTTAATTTAAGATATGTTTCTAATACAAGAAAAGGGTGTATTACTTTAGAACATACGAATCATAAGGAATATATAAGTAGGGAAAGAATAAAAGAATTTGATAGAATATTTACAAATTATGTATTAGGACAAAGGATCTATCAATGATGAGATATGTGATATATTTTTTATTATCAATCTGTGACTTACTTATTCCTTATTTCTTCATTTGTTTCTTTCTAGAGCATTATTACAAACAAGAAAAGCTTATCTTTATTTATTTCATAGCATTATTACTTCATATCATGAAAGTACCCATTATCATTATTCAATTATTCGTATTAATGATTAATGTGTATTTGAATAAGAAAGAATTACATAATAAGCATATCAAGGATATCTATGTTTATTTAGTTTATTTGGCAATCTATATGTTTATAGAAGTAATCTGTCAGACTATTATAGCTGTTACAACAGGCATTCCTTTCACTATTGATGATGTTTTTCAATTAAATCAATATGCCAATATTATTTATGAAGTCATCATTTTGCTTTCTGTTACAACAATCCTAAATTTAAAGTTTTTCAGCAACAATATATCTCATGGTAAAAATAGGATTTTATTAACGACAATAGCGCTTATTACAGGGTTATGCCTATTACTAGCCCAGTCTTATTTCAATAATGCTATACCAGTACTATTAATCTATACTTATTTTACAGGTATATTGCTTTGGTTGTTTTTTGTCATATTCACATTTTTTAAAGACAATATAAAAGCAAGAATTGAAAATGAGAAGCTTAATGAGCAATATAAACTCAACGAGTATAAGCTAAAAAGCCTGTTAGAAAAAGAACAGTATTATGAAGAATTACAAAAATACAAGCATGATATCAAGAATAATCTTCTTACATTATCCTATCTATTAAATAATGAAGATCAAGTGGAAGCAAATAAATATCTTGGTCAGTTAGTGGGAAAATTAAATGAAAATGATTCACACTTGCAATTCTCTGAGCATCCTATAATAAATGCTATTTTCAATGAAAAAGTCAGAAATAATAAGCATATTCAATTTCAAATAAAATGTAATTGTTCAAGAAAGATATTTATAGATGACCTACATTGTAATATTCTCATTACGAATTTAGTAGATAATGCGATTGAATATTTAAACAGTCATGAATTTCTTGAGAAATATATTCATTGTGTCATTGTTGAACATAAAGAATTCTTGGTCATCTCAATTGCAAACCCAATAGCATCATCATTTCAATACAACCAATCTATGCCAACATCAAAAGAGGATAAGATAAATCATGGCTATGGGTTATCAATCATAAGATCAGTTGTAGATCTATATGATGGTAATATGACATTAGAACAAAAGAATAATATGTTTTGCATAAATATATTATTGAAGAGGTAGTAAATGATTATTTTAAAAAGAGAAAAAAGCTTTGTGGATAGATTTAGAAAATATACGATTTATATCAATGACAACGTATACGGGAAAATCAAAAATAATGCATCAATTGCAATAAATCTTCCTTCAGGCAAATATGAGATGTTTCTCATGATAGACTGGTGTAGAAGTAGGACTTTGACAATTAATGTTGAAGAAGGGCAAGATATTATTCTAGAATGCTATTCTTGTCGGAAAGGAAGAAATTTTTTTAAAACAGCATTTGCTTCTATTCTACAATCTAATGACTATATCGTTTTACAATTTAAACATTGAAAATGACAATTCAGACAATGGAATGAAAAAATAGAAGAGGTATCACTATAATTGATTCTGGAAAGGAGAAAGATTATTGTGAGGAAAACTTTTCTTTGTATTTTTATGCTTTTGATATGTAGTGTCAGTAACATCCGAAATGTTGAGGCTCGTGGATTTATAGGTAATTCTTCCACTATAAGTACAGTTTTAGAGCAATATAATAATGTATTTATTGAAACTGGATTTATAAAAGAATTCTATCTTGTTGATGGGAAGATGAAGTGTAAACAAGATATTCAGTTAATGATGGAGAAATATGAATTTAATGAATCTGATCAAAAATTTATAAAACAGTTAATTGATGAGTCAAACGTTAACTCTACTGTAGAATGCATAAGAAAGCCAGCAAGAGTCAAAGTGAAAAATGGGAGTATATTATTAAATAAAAAAGAAGTAAGAAAATATTTCAAGAAGGCTATTACGATAGGACCAATTGCTATTGTTGGTGCAATGATAGCAATTGGAGCAACGGTAGGACCTGTTGGAGCAATTGCTGCCTGTGTAGCAAGTACTTTTAGTTCAAGCTATATAGCAACTAATATCAAAAAGGCATATGTTTCAAACAAGGGTTTAAAAATTTGCTTGAGCGGAATTAGTGTTTATTAATAAATCATTGAAACCTAGTCGTATTGCTTTCTAAATATAGTAGTTTACTAAGTAAAAAAAGATAACTAATATAATTATTTTGTCAATTTACAACAAGCTCTTATTTTGAAGAGTACATTAATCATAAGAAATATGAATGATGATAAAGCAAATGAGAATCAGTTTTTGCTACATGTCATATAACATTTATTGCTACTATAGTTACTGCTTAAGTACAGGCATTCAAAAGCAGCTGTAAAAAATCTTCAATGTCTTTATTAAAGATTGATTTCTTAATAAGAAATTATACATTAGAGAAGTTTTCATTGTTTGAACTTATGGGGTGATTCGAATAACTAGGTTATAAATAATCTTCAAGGGTACAAAAATTTATTGTTCACCACTTAAGCCATTGAACTGGTTAAAATATGAATTAAAGAAAAGGAGAACAAAAAAATGCACATAAAATTGAGAAAATTTATTGCAAGCATTCTTGCTTTTGTTTTATCTATAAGTGTTGTAGGCTTTAAGGAAATAAGCAAAATTTATGCATATGAAAGTAATAAAAGTGAAATTGATAGAATTGTTCTAACAAACAATGAACTTACTACTTATAAGGGATTGGATATAGCTAAACATCAGTATGACATGACCAAAATGAATGAAAAAGAACGAGATCTTTACAATATTCTTTTAGAAAAAGAATATGAAAGGCAAGAATCTTCTTTGGATAAGCAAGGAGTAAGTAAAGAGGAATTTATAAATGAGCTGAAAATGATTTTAGGAAATGATTATTTAGTTAAACAAGATAGCATGATAAAATACAAAGCAAAGGGAAAGAAAAAAGCTACGAGACTTATTTCCGTAGGTGCTTTGGGAAGTGCTTTGAATATTGTAATAACAGCTACTTTGATAGCAACGGGAGTTGGATCCATAGGTGAACTCGTGAAGAAGTTAGGAAAACAAGGAGCAAAGAAGTGGGTTAAGAAACATCTTTCTTCTAAAATAGTGAGTGTATTGACTAGGGTTGGAGCCAAAACATTAGGGAAGTGGATAGGTTCATTTGTGGTATCGATAATAGATACATATCTAGATCCAGGTACTTTTTTAGCAAAAAAGTTTGATTCTGTAGATATTGTTCCTAATAGTGGGTATATTGAATTATGGTAATAATCGTTATAATTATGGCGCTTAGTATTCTTGCAATGTTATTTGGCCCTTTGTCACCATTGGTATTATTATCATCGTTGGCGTTGATAATATATGAAAGAAATAATTCATTTGGAGTGGTTTCAACAAAAAATCGTATTATTAGTTTTCTTATTGCAGTTGTAGTAGGATGCATATGTGTGATATTGTCATATAAACTCCCTTATCATGACTATTATTCTGGTAATAATAGAAGATTTTTTGAGGCAATTGGAACAATAAACCTATATTTTACATCAAACATTTTGCTTATAAAGCTTAAAGAACATATAAAATAATGGAAGATTGAATGTAAGTTCTCTATGAGAGCAAAGAAAAATAACTCAGGCAGTTCCTGTTTAGAATTGCCTTTTTTATTCTTCAAAGAGATTCATCTTGATACACATAAGGTCTTTGATAAATATCGTATCAAATAAATTATTTTTGATGAAGTATTTTATAGTAAAGTAAGAAGTAGGAAGGAATTAAATGTTCATGTCAAATATATTATCTCATTTTACATTTGATGAAGCACATGTTGTTATAGCAGCTATTATTGCAGTTGTTGTATTATTTGAATGTAAATTTGGAAAGCCCATAACATTTATTTTTGGAAAACCAAAACTCTTTGAAGGAACAAGAAAGCAGAAAATATATGCTTGGATAGTATTTGTTTTTGTGATTTTGTGTTTGCTTAGTTCATCTTTATAGTTTTTTATGATACAGTAATTCTATATAAGAATGGAGAACGAAAAATGAATAAGAAAGTGAAGATTATTGTCATTGTTGCTGTAATAGCAGTAATCGTATTGTGCATTGCCACAGTTGTTGGTGGAATTCAACAAGGAACAACACCAGTCACAACAGTCAAGAATAACATCCCTGTTAGTACATTTGAAAAAGACTTCTCAATCAAACTTCCTCAAGTCAATAAACAACTCTATTCCATTGAAGAAATCCAAGACTATCGTTTTCTTTTCTATCACAACAAAAAAGTCCAAACACGTTATTGTGTGTATGAACTCAACACAGATACACCAACAAAACTCAAAAAAGGAAATATCATTGATCAAATGTATCCTGGCTCAGATGTACCAAAAGAGTATAATGTGAAAGAAATAACTGATTTATCATCAGCACATTACTTAAAAGCATCAAACTCAGGATCTAAACTGTACGTACAAGTCGTATCAGACAAGATGTATATTTGGCAGGAAATGAACGACCATTAAAGAATAATGAATTATGGTAATGCTTATTTTAGCTGCGACAATAAATATATTGGCAATGTTATTTAGGCCTTTGTCACTTTGGTAATTGTGTAAACATTGTTGTTGATCAGGTATGAAAGAAATGATACAGGTGATTCAGCTTCTAAAAGAAATCGAATCATAAGCTTTCTGATAACAGCTATCATTAGCAGTCTATGTGTGATCTTTACATATCATGACAAAAATCAAAGTCTTTTCATAGAATCAAGAGGCAGATAGAATGCAAGACATCTATCTGCTTTTTTCGTACAAATAAGTATGGGTAATGTGACTGGATGACAAAAATGAAAATCTTGTTTTTATCAGCAGTACTACAAATAAAGAAAAGGAAACGTTTGTCATGAAAGATTCAACAGTCAGTGCTTGTGTAGAAATGCATATTTATATAGAAAAAGATATCTTACAGAAATTAGGAATTCCATCATCTGTTGTGATTAACTCACTGTATCGCCAAATCCTCTAGCATAGAGGCATTCCATTTCTTTAACAAGACTTGCTGAATGAGACACAGTTGACAGTATGTCGGAAGATGGAGTCGATAAGAAACTGTCATAAAATGATACATTAAAACAATCTCGTAACATAAAAAGTGCAACGAGAATGTATCTCGTTGCAAACAAGATGCAACGAGCCCTATCGAATAAGTCATAAAAAGATGGAATAATATATTTAAAGCATAGAATACATCAAATACATATATATGAAATGTGAGATATTTAGGGTCTTATGAATATAATGGGGATTAAAATGCTGTATTATGCCTAAAATGCAACGAGAATTAATCTCGTATCATGAAAAAGTGCAACGGGATTATAATATGAATAGTTGAGGTCCTAGAGTATGGAACGAGAAAATAAGACATTAGAATATAAAGAAACACTCACAAAATCATTTTTGAAAACAGTTAGTGCATATGCGAATTATGGCACGGGTAGAATTATATTTGGTGTAAATGATGATGGAGTCATAGTAGGTATTAATGACTTAGATCAATTATGTCTTAATATCGAAAATTCAATTAATGACAATATCACACCGCACGCTCCTTATTCACTTTAATTATAATCTGTGTGGCGTAGTTATTAGAATTTGATTCAGCAATAAGACTTTTTTAAAAGGCATAATCTTCTAACAGGAGGTTATGCTTTTTGCGTACTATATTATTTTAAATATATTTCATAATCTTGACATCCATCAATTATTCCTAACATCTTCCTCGCTATACTAAAGTCATCAAAGGAGGCTGAAATCATGCAAAAATGGTTATTAAAAAATCGACAGAATATTACATTTATTACAGGGTTATTAGTGTTGCTTGCTTTAATGATGCAATGGTTCTTTAAAAATAAACAGCTTGCTGATTTATTATTGTTGTTGGCATCACTTATTGGTGGTTTTCCAATTCTCATGCAGGCTATATCAGCATTAAAAGTGAAGGTTATCAGTATTGATTTACTTGTCACAATAGCGATACTAGGAGCTTTTGTCATTCAAGAATTTGAAGAATCTGCAATTGTTGCTTTTCTTTTCCTCTTTGGAGCTTATCTAGAACAAAAGACATTAACGAAGACACGTTCGGCTATTCAGAATCTTGTTGCCCTTACACCAAGTGTCGCCTTACGTCAAAATGAAGAAGGTAACTTTGAAGAAGTAGACATCGATGAAGTGGGAAAAGGTGATCGTCTTCTTGTGAAAACAGGGGACAAGATTCCCGTAGATGGAAAGGTCATCTATGGCCATGGCAGTGTCAATGAAGCAAGTATTACCGGTGAACCTTTAGCCATCAGTAAGGCTATCAATGATGATGTTTTTGCAGGAACTATACTTGAAGATGGAACAATTCAGATAGAAGCAGAAAAAGTAGGTGAGGATAGTACTTTTGGTAAAATCATTGCTTTAGTAGAAGAAGCACAAGATTCCAAGTCATCAATGGAACGATTTATTGATCGTTTTGCGAAATATTATACACCTGCAATTCTTGTGTTATCCCTTCTTGTCTTTATCTTTACTCAAAGTATCTCTTTAGCGATTACCATCTTAGTCCTAGGTTGTCCTGGGGCGCTTGTGATTGGCGTGCCCGTCTCCCATGTTTCAGGAATAGGGAATGGAGCGCGTCATGGTATCTTGTTTAAAGGTAGTGATGTGATTTCTAAATTCAGCCATGTTGACAGTATTCTTTTTGATAAAACGGGAACTTTGACTTATGGCAATCCAGAAGTCATTACCACACATTATTATCAACAAGATCATCATCTTATAAATCGTTACCTTATCAGTATTGAGAAAGAATCCAGTCATCCCCTTGCGAAAGCCATTGTCAAATATTATCAAGACGTTTTAACGCTACCCGTATCATCCACTCAAGTTATTTCTGGCAGTGGTATTCAAGCAAGTGTTGATGCTCATGATATTCTTATAGGTAATCGTTATTTACTTCATCAATCTCATGTAAATATAACAGATGTTGTTGAACAAGATCTTAAAACAATGGAAGAAGATGGTCAGTCAATTGTCTTAATGGCTATAGATGGGCAGGTTGCTCTTGTATTAGGCATTCGTGATCAGCTACGTACAGGCGTTAAAGAAGACTTACAGGCGTTAAAAAAGATGGGTGTTAAAAATCTCATTCTTCTTTCTGGTGATAACCAGGCAACAGTAGATCTTATCAGCAAGGATTTAGGATTAAGTAAAGCTTATGGTAATCTCTTGCCAGAAGACAAAGCAGATTTTGTAAGAAAATATCAAGATAGAGGAGATATTGTAGCCTTTGTTGGAGATGGTATCAACGATAGTCCATCACTCGCTTCTGCTGATATTGGTATTGCCATGGGCAATGGTACAGATGTCGCTATTGAAACATCAAATGTTGTTATTATGCATTCTGATTTCCATAAAATCCCTTATGCCCTCTCTCTAGCTAAAAGAACAACCCTTAATATGATTGAAAATATTGTCATAGCTTTAATGGTTGTTGTGGTTCTTCTCACAAGTATCTTTGCGAGTGATTTTATGAATATGGCGATGGGTATGTTTGTGCATGAAGCAAGTATCTTGGTCGTTATTCTTAATGCAATGCGTTTATTAAAACATCACAAACTTGATAGAAATCAATTATTAATCAAAGATCTTCAAGTAAACTAAATTCAGAAAGGAAGTCGATGAATATGAAAAAAGCAGTCTTACAGTTAGAAACACTTGCATGCCCAACATGCATGCAGAAAATCACAGGAGCACTTAAAAGTGTTCCTGGTGTTGATCAGGAAAGTGTCAGAGTCCTCTTCAATGCCAGCAAAGCGAAGCTCACATTTGATGAAACTGTTACTGATATTAAGGATATCAGACAGGCAGTTGTTCATATTGGTTATGATGTACTTAAAGCATCAATACAATAAAAGGAGGCCTATTTATGATACAATCATTCTATAACACAAATAATGCAATACTAGATCTCTATACAAAAGCTATCACGAAAGCACATGGACAACATCATCCAGAAGTTTTTAAAGTACGTACTATTTATAAAGAGATTCAGAACAAGATTAATCATAATCAATATGATCTTACAAATGAATTCTCACAATTACGTATAATTACAAACGACTATTTCATCCCGAATGATGTATGTGGTACTTTTAAAGCAACTTATGAAATGTTGAAAGCTTTTGATGAAATCTCAACACAATAAGAAAGAGAGGTTATCTTATGGCAGAACATTTATGCATTGCCCAAGTTCCCTTATTCAATCATCTTCCCATAGAAGCACAACAAGAAATCATGAATCTCACACATCACCATATCTATAAGAAAAACGAATTAGTCTTTCAACCAGGTGATGAAAATCTTTATATAATAGCGAGTGGTAGTATTAAAGTCTATCAATTATCTATTAGTGGCAAAGAACATCTCTTACGTGTACTCAAAGAGGGTGATTATGAAGGCGAAAAACAGCTCTTCAATATACCAAGCGATACCCTCTTTGGACAAGCTCTAGAAGAAACGGAAATATGTACGCTAACTCAACAAGCATTTCACCAGGCTCTTTTAGAAAATCCATCCATTGCCATCAAACTCTTAGAACTATCAGCAAAGAGAACAGCTCAGTTAGAAAAACAAGCACAGTTTCTCTCAATGGAACGTGTCGAAGAACGACTTGCCCATTACTTATTACAGATCTCAGCTAATCAGTCATCAATAACTCTTTTCATGAAAATGAAAGATCTTGCTCTTTATCTAGGCACAACACCAGAAACACTCTCTCGTAAGCTTAAATATTTGGAAGATCACAATTACATCAAACGCACAGGGAAACATATCACTATTCTTGATCCTGATGCATTAGAAAATATATGAGAAATATCCCTTCATTAATCTGGAGGGATATTTGTTTTTTATAGTGTATTTAAGGTGAGTTATGTAAATGAATAAACTCTCAGGTAGGGTGTTAATGCATAAAATTAACGATTTTGTTGAAAATTGCACTTTTAAAACTAACGAAAATTGTAAATGTAATTAAAATAAAATTAACGATAAATGAAATAAAGCAAAAAATGGATGGAATTAAAGCAATCATTAATGGTGACGGAGTCTAAAGGACTTACATATAGACTTTACTTTCTAATTTTATTTGTTCATTCATTATTGAGAGAGCAGCTACAACAAAGTGAGGATAAAATATGACAATGTATGAAAAATTAAATGGAAAACAGTTAGAAGTGAAGTATGAGACAGGTGCACATTACCGCATGACATATCTTTCTGAAAATGAATTAAAATGGGAAGCTCTTTCTGAAGTTGCTGAAGGTGAAGCTACAACAGGTACTGAACCATATTGGGCTTATGAAGTCGCTGAAGGTATTTATCATATTGACTGGATTGAACAGGATGGCATGACAGCTGCTCAAACAGTAGATTTCAACAAGCTTCAGGCAACAGCTTTCTTAACTTGGAGTGATGAATCTGAACGTGGGGGTAGAGGAAAGATCCTTATGCATGGTACAATAACTGTAATTGGATAAGGAGGACGAACCATGCAGTTTTCTGGAAAGCTCGCTACAGCTGTGCATATCTTGCTTTATATTGAAAAATATCAGGATGAAGAAAAAATCACATCTGAAGTATTAGCGGATACAACAGGTGTGAATGCAGTGAATATTCGTAAAATTTTAGCTAACTTAAAGAGTTCTGGGTTAGTTGTTGTGAAAGCGGGTGTTGGTGGTACATATTTGAATAAGAAGCCTGAAGAGATTTCGGTGAGGATGATTTTTGAATCCGTTGAAGGCCATGATCAAAAGCTCTTTAGGATGCATGAGCATCCTAATGTGAACTGTCCGGTTGGAAGAACTATTCAGGATGTGCTAGAAGTGAGATTACAAGCACTACAAGATGAACTGCTGCAGAAAATGGAACATATGTATTTAAGTGATATGTATGATGATATGGAAAATATACTAAATAATGAAGAGTCTAGTGAAAACTAGGCTTTTTTCATATCTCTTAAAGAAAGAGACCCAGCTGGTCGAAAAGAGAGGGTGATATCCGTCATTAATTGAGCACTTTCTTTCATGCCGTGTTCAAACCACAACAACATTCCATTATAAATACCACCCACATGCCATGCAGTTTGAAACTGTTCTAAGGTGGATTGAGTGTCAGTTGTATTTACATGGAAACATGCATTAAGTGCATCAAGTAATAAATAGGATAGCTGAGCTTGATGAATAACGAGAATACCACGCTTATGAGAAAGAAATGTCTTAAAAATGGAATAAGTATAATCATGGAATGACACATTCTCTTTTTCAATCTCACCAATAATCTTATAAAAATACCAACGTAATAAATCCTCTTTCATATTAAAATGACGATAATACGAAGATCTATTGACCCCAGCCTTATTAGTAATCTCTCCAATAGTAATCTTTTCAAAAGATTTCTCTTCCATCAAAAGCAATAAAGCCTCAACCATATATTCCTTAATAAGCTCACTATTTAAATTCTTTCTACGCATCACACTACCTCCAAAGCAACAAAGAAGAACCTATTGTTGCTTTATAGGATACCTATATTGAAAAAGCAACAAATGTTGCTATTATCGTAGGGAATAAAGAAAAAAGTGTCAATAGAAAGGTGTGAATGAAATGCTTTATGTGAAATGGTTGTTGGTGCTTATTCTTGCTTATTTTGCAGGCATACTCATCAAGAAGTGTAAATTGCCTTCAATATTAGGTTGGCTTATTGCCGGAATGCTTTTAGGACCTGAAGCAGCCAATTTGCTTTCAAATCAATTACGGAATACTTCAAGTTATCAACTCATTATATGTTGGATGCAGTGTGCCTTTGGTATCATGCTTGGCTCTGAATTAATTTTGAAAAAGTTACGTTCTTATGGCAAAGCCCTCTTTGTGACGACATTGACACAATCATTAGGAACTTTTGTGATTGTCAGTGCGGTATTTGGCATTATCTTTGCCTTTCAGGGTGTACCTATCTATCTTGCTTTAGTATTTAGTGGGATTGCACTGGCAACAGCCCCTGCTCCAGCCCTCTCAATTGTACGAGAATTCAATACGCATGGACCAGTAACAGATACTTTGTTGCCTATGGCTGTATTGGATGATGTTGTAGGTATTGTCGTTTTCTTTAGTGTGAACGCATTTGTTGCTCATCAGGTTGCAAGTGGATCATTACCACTTTATATGATCCCCGTGATGATTTTTCTTCCAATACTTTTAGGCGGAGCTATTGGTTATTTAGTTGGTCTGGTCTTAAGAAAATCTCATGATACAAAGATGAATCTTATTGTGCTATTAATAGGTATTACTGTTATTGTTGGTATTGGCGTGTATCTGAATAAAGAAATACTTAAGGGGATTACCTTGAATTATATGTTGATGGGGGTTGCTTATTCTGGTGTTCTTTCCAATATGATAGAGGAAGAGAAGCTACAATTACTCCTTCAAGCCTATAATCCCATACTGGCCATCAGTTTATTGATATCCATTGTAGATTTAGGAGCACCTCTTGATTATCATCTTATTCTTGGGGCTGGTTTCTATACTTTTGTCTATATTGTTGCAAGAGCAGCAGGTAAAAATGGTGGGGCAAGACTGGGTGCAACCATCATGCATATGCCGGAAACAGTCAAGAAGTATCTTGGCTTAACACTCTTACCCCATTCAGGTGTTTCCTTAGTCTTCACTTCCATTGCCTGTGCAACATTACAAAGTGCACCAGCACTTGTACGTATTGTCCAAGGAACAATTGCAGCAGCTGCTGTTATTAATGAAATCATAGCTGTGATTGCCGCAAAGAAGGGATTTGAATTAGCAGGTGAATTAAAATAAATAGTACAAAATTAAATAGACAAAAATCTTTACTTTCTATAACTAAAGGACTATGATTTACCTTGTTCAAATAAGAAAGGTGATTAATCATGAGATTAGCGTGGAAAGAATTAAAATATAACTGGAAGAGATATCTTCTAATTGAAATTATTGTTGTATTAATGATGTTCATGGTTCTCTTTCTTTCAGGTCTTGTACAAGGCTTGGGGAGAGCTGTTTCATCAGGTGTAGAGAATATGAGTGTAGAACACTTTATACTAAGTGATGATGCTGAGAAACTCATAACTGTATCCAATCTTACAACAACACAATCTGATGCAGTAAAAGATACTTATGGCAAGAAGGCTACGCCTATTGATATTACGCGTATGTATCTTCAAAAGGAGAATGATGATGAGAAGATTGATGTTACTTATTTTGCCATTAATCCATCTTCATATCTGAATGTCGATGTCTATAAGGGCCACAAGCTTACAAACAAGACAAATACAATTGTCTTAGATGATGATTATGAAAGTAAAGGCATTAAACTCAACGATACAATAAAAGATGCTAATTCAGGTATTTCATTTAAGGTTGTTGGCTTTACAAAAGATGCTATGTATGGACATGTCTCTGTTGCTTATATCTCAACTGATAACTACAAAGCAATCATGAAAGAAGCAAATCCTATGTTTAATAACACAGTCCATGCCTATGCCATAAAAGGATCAGCTAAGAAAATAATCAAAGGTACAAAGACATATACAAAACAAGAAATCATTAAATCATTACCAGGTTATCAAGCTGAACAAATGACCATCACAATGGTCGAATGGTTACTTGTCGTTATTACAGCTTTTATTATCGGAATCTTCTTCTTCATTATTAATCTCCAGAAAGAAAAAGAATTTGGTGTTCTTAAAGCTATTGGTACAAGAATGAGTCGTTTAGTGAGATTTATTCTTTCTCAGGTATGCATGATTAGTATTAGTGGTGCTCTTATTGCCGGTGTCCTTGTTCTCTTAATGAGTCAAGCCTTACCAGCTACAATGCCATTCTTCCTTGTGCCTTCACAAGTCATATTGGTATTAGCGTCATTTATCTTTATTTCTATACTTGGTTCACTTGCCACAGTCATAAGAGTCGCAAAAATTGATCCAGCTAAAATTATCGGAGGTGATTTTGAATGAGTCAGACAGTCTTAAAATTAAATGATATTGTCAAAAAGTATCAGGATGGTGAGAGTGAACTTGTCATTCTTAATCATATTAACCTAGAAGTTCATGAAGGTGAATTTGTGGTTATTGTTGGTCCATCAGGATGTGGTAAGAGTACATTATTAAATATTGCTGGTATGATGTTATCTAGTGATCATGGTGGTATAACACTATGTGGTGAAAAGGTTTCAGCTCTTCCAAAGAAGAAATGGACGGATATACGTAAAGAGAATATCGGCTTTATTTTCCAGAACCACCAGCTTCTTCCTTATCTTAAAGCCGGAGAACAGCTTACGGCCTTACTAGGCACAAACCCACAGGAAGTCAAAAAGCTATTTAAAGAACTGAGTATTGATAATATTATTGATCAGTATCCATCTCACTTATCTGGTGGTGAAAGACAGCGTGTAGCAATTGCCCGTGCTTTTGCTTCAAACGCAAAACTGATTCTTGCCGATGAACCAACGGCATCACTTGATTCCAAAAGAGGCAGACATGCAGTAGAAATGATTCAGATGGAAGTACATAAGCGCAAAAAAGCAGCTATCATGGTCACACATGATGAACGTGTACTAGATCTAGCTGACAAGATCTATCGTATGGAAGATGGCCAGCTAACACAAATCAAATAATATCCCAAAGCGGTCTATACCGCTTTTTTTGCCTTAATAAAAAAAGCCAAATCACTCAATAGAAAAGCGCCAAATCACTTAATAGAGTTGAAATCTCCAATTTTTTATTTAAGGGACGGACGATATGGCTTGATAGAAATTAAGCTTGGCGGTGATGATAATATCGAGCACGGGGCAAAAACACTAAAAAAGCTTAAAGATACAATTGACACTGATAGAATGAAAGAGCCAGTATTTATGATGGTATTGGTAGGAAAAGGTAAATATGTATATCGAAGAGATGATGGTGTTTATTTTGTTCCAATAACTTGTTTAAAAGATTAATTGACCTATTTCCCTATTTATGGGAGATAGGTTTTTTGTTAATCAATATGATATATGCAAATTGCTCTGGCCTATCAAATTAATAAAGCACAAAAGGAATCCGTATGATGATGAGATTGTGTTTGCATGAGTGACAATACTGATAAGAATATAAATCTTACTCTCTAAAAAGAATCTCATTACACCCATACAATCAATGTGACATTTGTCATATTGATTGTATTCATTTTGATAATGTATAATTTGTTTCAAATAGGGGAGTGTTTATATGCATATAAAATCTAAAATTGTATGGATGATAATCTTTCTTTCAACTTCTTTAATGATTTATACAGTCTATACATATTCAAATGTAACAGATCATTCCATCATCATCGGAACAACATATATGACAATGAATAATACATTTTATGAAGCTATTAATTCTGAGGTAAAGAAAATTGCTTCACAGAATAATTGTAAGCTTGTTGTACGTGATCCAGAATTAGATGTTAATAAACAAATACGTCAGATCAATGCAATGAGAGAAGAAGGTGTGAATGCAATCATTATTAATCCTGTTGAAGGGAATAATAAACATCTTATTGAAGCATTAAAGAAAGCTAAACAGGATGGGATATATATTGTTGTTGTAGATTCTCAGTTAAGTGATAGTCAATTTGTCGATAGCACAATTGTATCTGACAACTATCATGCAGGTGTTATTTGTGCTCAGGATTTAATGAAAAGAAGAACACAAGCAAAAGTTTTATTACTGACGCATAATAGCGCTAATTCGGCAGTTGATCGTATCAATGGCTTTACAAATACAATAAAGGCACATCCTGAGTATCAAATTGTTGATCGTATTGATGTCTTAGGACAAACAGAAATCGCTATGCCAAAAGTCTCGCAGTATATCGATGAACATCGAAATTTTGATGTCATTATGTCGTTAAATGATCCTGCTGCTTTAGGTTCACTTGCGGCATTGGAGGAAAAGCATCTCAATAGGAATATGTTGATCTATAGTGTTGATGGTTCACCCAACATGAAAAAATTTATTAGTGATAAGGCCAATCATGTCTTCACTGCAATGCAATCACCTGAAGGTATGGCAAGACAATCCGTACATACAGTTTTACAGCTCATTAAAGGTAAACAAGCTAAAAAAACAATCAAGTTAAATGTTGATCAGCTGATCTCTAAAGATAACATCAATGAGTATAATATATTGGGGTGGCAATAATGCTGAAGTTTGATTCAAAGCAACTATCACAAATAAGACATTTCATTATCTTTCTTAATTTTATAGCTGTTCTTTATAGTACTTTGTTGTATATGTTCTGTACACAATATATTGTCAATAAGAATCTCAGCTATGAATTAATGGAAAATCTTACAGTTATACCTAAGAATCCCTTACATTTATTTTTTTACTCAATCTTTTTATTATTCTGTTTCTTAGTATTTATCTTTATTCGTGATGACTTATTAGAAAAGACAAATATGAGTATTGAATTGTTGATATCGATTGAATTAATCATTACTTTATTGATTATCCGTAATCTTAATCTTTGTTATAATGGGATGATATTAGTTGTGTTCATGGATATTATTTATTATATCAGGGACTTGAAAAGACGTATGCCATTCTTTGTTGTATCATTCTTGATTTGGTTATTTACAGATTATTCTCTTGTCTCTCGTATGATTGATATTCCTTCAATAGAAGTTTATATAAGTTTTTTGCCTAATGGTTATCGTTTTGCAGCTTCATTCTTTAAAAACTTTCTGACAAGTGTTAATTTATTATTGTTTATAATTTTCTTAGTCATATATTTAGTGGATTCCTTAATAGCCCAGAAAAATATTGAAGATGAACTTGCGATGGTTTCTAAAGTGAATACAGACCTCAATAACTATATCAATTTATCAGAAAAGATTGCTGAAGATAGGGAGCGTAAAAGAATTGCCAGGGAAATACATGACACGCTTGGGCATGCACTAACTGGTGTATCAGCAGGTATTGATGCTTGTATTGTCCTGATTGATATTGATCCAGCCAAGTGTAAAGCACAGCTACAAGTTGTCAGTCAGGTTGTGAGACAAGGCATTGGTGATGTGCGCCGTTCTTTGCAGAAGCTCCGTCCAGGGGCTTTAGAACAACATAGCTTTAAAGAAGCATTGAATCAAATGATTCAAGAATATAAAGAATTATCCAATCTCGATATCGAACTGTATTATGAATGGGAACATATTGATCTTGATCAAACAAAGGAAGATATTATTTTCCGCATTATTCAAGAATCAATTACTAATGCATTACGTCATGGACATGCTACACGTGTTGAAATCAACATGTTTAATTATCCTAATGCCTACTATATTATCATTCAGGATGATGGCAAAGGAGTTAAAGATATTAGGCCTGGATATGGCCTCAAACAAATGCAAGAAAGAGCAGCGATGCTTGGTGGTCATGTTGTATTTCATGGGGATAACGGCTTTAGAATCTTTGTAAGCATTCCAAAGAGAAAAGGGGAAGATATAGATGATTAAAGTATATATAGCTGACGACCAGGAACTTATTAGAGAATCGTTAAAAATTGTTCTTTCAGCGAACAGTGATATAGAACTTGTAGGAAGTGGAGCTGATGGATTTGAGACCCTTGAAGACATTAAGCATAATAAGCCCGATGTTATCCTGATGGATATTCGTATGCCTAAGATGGATGGTGTTATTGCGACAAAGAAAATCAAACAGCTTTACCCAGACATCAAAATCATCATTCTTACAACCTTTGATGATGATGAATTTGTCTATTCAGCACTTAAATATGGTGCATCAGGTTATCTGTTAAAAGGGGTCAGCATGGAAAATCTTCATAAAGCCATCCAAACAGTCTATAAGGGTGGCAGTATGATTAATCCTGATATTGCAACAAAGGTAGTGACACTCTTTTCTAAGATGGCACAAAGCAACTATAGTATTGAAGTTGATGAAGAGCTTACAAAGGAAATAAGTAATACAGAATGGAAAGTCATCCAGCAAGTCGCTCGTGGCCTTTCTAATAAAGAAATATCAGCCAATCTCTTCCTTTCCGAAGGAACAGTACGTAACTATCTTTCAAGTATTTTATCAAAGCTTAATCTTCGTGATCGCACACAGCTTGCTATATGGGCAGTACAGACAGGTGTATTAATGAAGGATTTCAACGATGATTAGATTATTAAGAAAGCATAAAGATCTGGTTGCCTGGCTGATTGCTTTTGCACTTATGATTAGCTTTATTTATGCTTATAATCCAGGACGTAAGACAGTGCTTAAGCTCGGTGTCTATGCCGGCAGTAGCTGGGATGTACCAAGTAATGATACAAAAGTATTAGACCGTGTCATTAAGAAATTTGAAAAAGCTTATCCCAATGTTAAAGTTGAATATGAATCAGGAATTCAGAAATCAGAATATAGCCAATATCTTGCAGAGAAGATTGTTCAAGGAAAACAGCCAGATGTCTTTGTCGTACCACAGGATGATTTTGCTTTGCTTGCCGATAATGGTGCACTTCAAGATATCTCAAGTTATATGGAGAATCAAAGACTATCAAAAACAGATTTCTATGACGCTGCTTATAACACTGGGGTTTATCATAATGCTCTCTATGGCTTGCCATTAGAAAGCAATCCAATGATGATGTGCGTCAATATTGATCTCTTAAAGAAAGAAGGCATACAATTACCTGCTTCATTAGATCTTAATCAGTTCTATGCTATTTGTAAGAAAGTAACGCATGATGGACAATATGGTGTAGCTGGCATGAGCTGGCAGAATATAGGTGACAGTTTTGGCTTAAAGGTGTTTACTGATGATGGTAAAGAAGCACATATTAATGATGAAACATTCAAGAAAACCATTAACTTCTACATCAAATTACGAAATCTCAATAAGGATTATGTAGTCTCTTCAGAACAATTCGATGAGGGTAAAGTGGCTTTCATGCCTATGACGCTTGCCCAATATCGTACCTACAAACCTTATCCTTATCGCGTTGCTAAGTATTCTACATTCAACTGGGACTGTATCACTATGCCAACAATGTTAGAAAAGCCACAAACACGACTTAATACTGTCCTATTATCCTTGTCAAGTCGTTGTACGAATAAACAAATGGGCTTTGCCTTTATGAAAATGCTTTGTTATGACACTACTATTCAACAAGAATGGCTCAAAAGTAATCTTGGTGCTTCACCATTACAGTCAGTCATGAATTCCAGGAAGTCAGAAAAACTCTTTGGTGAAACAGAGGCACTTAAATCATCAACAATTGATTCAATCATGCAAACATCCTATGCCTATCCGCTCTTTAAGAAAAAGGCTCAGGCAGAAATGAAATTAGATTATCTCATTAATCAAGCTATCTACAATAACAATAATAATGTTGATTATGCTTATATCCAGCAAGAAGTTGATCAGGAATTATAATCCTGATCTTTTTTTATATGACAAATGTCATTTCAAAGAGGAGAAATGTCACTTTGAAGAAGTGACAGATGACACATCACAAATGTATGCGCTTTAGATATGATATAGGTGCAATCGAGAGGGAAGGAGGAACATATGAGATATTTAGTTTTAGTCAGTCATGGAGACTTTGCGAAAGGGTTAAAGACTTCACTCGCCATGTTTGCCCCAGATAAGATGGACTCAGTCATCGCTGTAGGCTTAGAGAATGGAAAGGGTGCTGATGACTTCGCACAGGAATTTAGAAGTGCAATGAGTGTTCTTAAGGAAGAAGATGACTTGGTGCTCTTAGCGGATATTGTTGGTGGATCACCACTTACAACAGCATTGAATGTTCTTAATGAGCTTGGTCGCTATGACAACACTGTAGTGCTTGGTGGTATGAATTTACCAATGGCTCTTACAATGGCAGTTATGAAAGATAATTTGAGTGGTGAAGCACTCAAGGCAACAGTTCTTGGTGAAGCAAAAGGTGGTATCCAGGAATTTGACACAACACCAGCTGATGCAGCTGAAGATGAAGAAGACGATATTTAAGAGGAGAGAGAAAAATGGCAATTTCATTTGTAAGAATTGATGACCGTATGATTCATGGTCAGACAGTAACAAGATGGTCTAAAGAATATCCTTGTACAGGATTAATTGCAGTCAATGATGCAGCAGCATCTAATAAAGTCTTGAAAGAAGCTTATAAGTCAGCAAGTGATAAGAAAACATTTGTATGGACAAAAGATCATTTCAAAGATGTTCAGGAAAAGGTACTTAAGAGTGCAGATCAGTATTTCTTAATCACAAAGAATCCATTGGATATGAAATATATTCTTGTTGATTTAGGGTTTGTACCTGGTGATGTCAAGACAGTTATTGTTGGTCCATGTAATGATCGTCCTGGAGCAACAAAACTTGGTAACAACCAGTCAATTACACAGGAAGAAGCTGAAGCTTTAGAAGCTATTTATCAGAAAGGTTATACAGTCAAGTTCTCTTTGATTCCTGATATTACAATTGGTACTTGGGAAGACTTTAGAAGTAAGTTTGGCTTTTAACAAATCATAGAAAAAAGGGGAAAGAAAATTATGGTTATTAGTTGGTTACAAGCCGCTTTACTAGGATTATTTGCCTGCTTAGCATCTATGCCTGGTATGGGTGGTACTTCATTTGGTAACTATACATTAGGCCGTCCGTTAGTTGGTGGTTTAGTGTGTGGTCTTATTCTTGGTGATTTAAAACTTGGTATTCTTTGCGGTGTTGCTATGCAGGTTGTTTATATTGCCTTAGTTACACCTGGTGGAACAGTTTCTGCTGATGTTCGTGCAATCTCATATATTGGTATCCCACTTGCCATGGTCGCTGTTAAGTCACAGGGACTTGCTGCTAGCTCACCAGCTGCTGCTGGTCTTGCCACTTCAATGGGGACATTAGTTGGTACAGTTGGTACAGTATTATTCTATGGCACAGCTACATTAAACTTAGCTTGGCAGTCATATGGCTGGAAAGCTGTTGAAAAAGGTGATTTCCATAAACTTTATTTAGTAGACTGGGTATTACCTTGGGTTTCACATATCTTATTCTCTTTCATTCCAACTCTCATCATGTGTAAATTAGGTGCAACAGCCGTTACAGCTATGAAAGATGCCTTACCAATGGATGGTTTAGCTATGAAAACATTATTCACTGTAGGTGCATTGCTCCCATGTGTCGGAATTGCGATTCTTGTTAAACAGATTGTTGAAAAGGCGACAGACTTTATCCCATTCTTTGTAGGTTTCACACTTGCTGCATCTCTTGGCTTAAACTTAGTATCAGCAGCTGTTGTTTCATTAATCTTCGCTGTTATTACTTATGAATTACAGATTATTAAGACGCGACCTGTCGCCCAGGTAGCAATTGATGATGATGAAGAAGAGGAGGATATCTAAAATGGCAGACAAGAAGAAAATTAGTGCTAAAGCGTTATCTCGTTCCTTCCATCATTGGTATTATGGTAACTTAACTTGCTTTACACAGGAACATATGCAGACATTTGGTTACTTGACTTCAATGCTTCCAATTGTCGAAGATCTTTATGATAATAAAGAAGATCAACAAAGATCTATGAACACATATACAGCCTTCTTCAATACAGAACCACAAATTGGTTCATTAGTAGTAGGTATTACAGCTGGTCTTGAAGAAGCACGTGCAAATGGTGAAAATGTTGATGATGAAACAATCAACAGCTTAAGAGCCGGTTTAATGGGTCCTTTAGCAGGTATTGGTGATTCACTTATCGTTGGTACTCTTATTCCAGTATTATTAGGTATTGCTTTAGGTTTATCTAATGGTGGTAGTCCTGTTGGGGCCATCTTCTATATCGTAGTTTGGAACTTACTTGCCTACTTTGGTATGAAATTTGCTTACTACAAAGGCTATGAACTTGGTGGTAAAGCTGTGGAATTCTTAGTTGGTCCTACTGGTGTTGCTTTAAGAAAAGCCATTGGTACTGTTGGTGGTATGGTCATTGGTGCCGTTGCTGCTACATGGGTATCAGTAAAGACTTCATTCGAATTAAAGAATGCTGCTGGTAAGCCATTCTTACAGTTACAGAAACAGTTAGATGCTGTTTATCCTGGCATGTTAACGGCTGCATTTATCATTCTTTGCTGGTGGTTAATGGCTAAGAAGAAAATGTCTCCAATCAAAGTTATGTTACTCTTAGTTGTTATTGCATTTGTTGGTGTATTCATTGGCTTCTTCAACCCAAATTTAAAATACTAATAGAAAGAAGGAAACATTATGACAGAAGAAACAAAGCAGGGTTATCTCACAGAAATCGCATATCAGAAGCATATGCTTAAAAATCTCCAGAGATACATGACACTTACTTTCTTCATTTCAACAATCAGTGTTGTGCTCTTGTATTATTTCCACTCCCATATCTTCGACACGCTCTTCTTTGTAGTGCTTACTGTCATAAGTGTCCTTGCTACACTTGTGCTCCTATACGGCATAATATTAGGACGCAAGAATGTCAATAAAGTTATTGATCAATTTGAAAAACTCATTCGTTCATAAAATCTCCCAATAAGAAGATCTATCAATGATAGGTCTTCTTTTTTCGTGAAAAAACAGGCATTATTGCCTGTTTGAAAGAATGGCCTGAGCCACACCATCATCATTATTTGATGATGTATGGTTTCTAAATTGTTCTTTAATAGCCAAAGGTGCATTGTCCATAACAACGGGATAGCCAACACTTTCCAACATTGTTAAATCATTATAGTTGTCTCCAATAGCCATAACATGATTGATATCAATATGCATAGACTGACAAAATGTCTGGATAGCTGTAGCTTTGGAAACACCACCATTATTAATTTCAATAAGAATATTGGATGATTTCGCTATTTGAAGTTCAGGAAAGTTATCTTTTAGCTTGTTCTCAATATCAAGAATATCATCAGGATCACACATGCATAGAATCTTATCCACCATATCATCATCTTTTAAATCACTTACGTCACCTAATTGTGCCTGTGCTTCAACAATACTTTCTTCTCTTTTTACACGTTCATCACTTAAGTCTTTGACAAGCCATTGATCCTTTGTAAAGATGTTGTAGGTGAGATTGAAGTGTTGTTGTTCGATAAACTGACAAACCTCTTGCGCTTTCTCTTTTGTAAATCCACTTTCATATAAAACATGTCCTTCTTGATCAAGCATCAAAGCTCCATTGAAAGCAATCATATGACAATGAATATGATAGCGATTCATAATTGGATAAACACCCTGAGGACTTCTTGCCGTTGTTAAAACAAAGGCAATACCTTGGCTAATAGATGCATTGATTGTATTCGCTTGATGAATGGACATACGATGTTCATTATTCAGCAATGTACCATCAATATCACTAAATATAGCTTGTATAGTCATTTTTATTTCCTCCTCTTACACATATATTCTAACATCTACCAATGTGAGAATATACGTTTAGAAATGTTTGAATAAACATAAAACAATGATAATATATGTTTAAGTGAGGAATAAACAATGAATAGTATAGAGCGTCATGAAAAGATTAAACAATTACTAGAAGAACATCAGGATATGCAAGTAAAAGAGCTAGCGAGAGAATTTAAAGTTTCGGAGATGACTATTCGCAGAGATCTTCATTTCTTAGAAAAACAAGGGAGTGTGGAATTGTTCTTTGGTGGGGTACGTAAACGTGCAGCCTATTCACCTATTTCTATGTTTAATGAACGTGAAGGAATCAATTATGATGCCAAAAGAAAGATTGCACGAAAAGCATCTGAATTATTCTTAGAAGGTCATCATATTTATATTGATACCTCCACAACATTGACATTACTTGTACGTTTAATACCTGATATGAAAATGAGTGTGGTAACGAATTCATTATCGGTTGTCATGGAACTTGTAAGTCGTAAGAATATTGATCTCTATGTAGCACCAGGACTCTATTTAGATCAGTATGGTGGTTCTTTTGATTATGCAACAGTGGAGTATCTCAGGAACTTTCATTTTGATGAGGCGTTCTTTGGCACTTCAGCTATTGATCCTGCATATGGCATAACAGCGAGCAAAGAGATTGAGATGGTTGTTAAGAAAGCTGTTATGCGACAAAGTGATAAGTGTTATTTGCTTTGTGATCATACAAAGTTAGGGAAAAGCACTTCTTTAAGATGAATGATATTTATGATTTTGATGCGCTTTATATTGATGATGAGATAGATGAAGAGAGTTTGCAGAAATTAAAAGAAATGACACAGGTTGTTGTATGTGAATAGGATGGTAAGAATATGTTGTTAATTGAGAAGTTAAAAGATTCAAGCCTGACAGAACAAGAGAAACGCATTGCCCAATGCATGATTAAGTAAGAAGAAAAGCTAAAGACAAGAGAGTGCGAGATATTGCCCATGAAAAATATCTTCCTCAGTTCAAAGATGCTATTGAAAGAATTGAGGTTGCTGATGTCACAATCAAGGATGATAAAGCAAGAGCATTAACCGTAAGCGGGGGCATATCAAATAAGATGACCGTTTTCCATTTTATATATCTTTGTGAAATGTATATCTTCATGGTAATCATGTGAGGCAATGATAACAGCTTTGTTTTCTAAGATTAGGTTATTAATATGATGGATAAAGATTTGAATGCTTTCTTTGTCAAGTCCTCTTGTTGGTTCATCAAGCAAGATGATATTCTGGTTTTCCATAATAGCCTGGATAATACCAGCTTTCTGCCTCATTCCTAGTGAGTACTTCTTGATGGCTGTTTTATCGTTATAGTCAAGATGATAGAGATTGCAGAGATGACTGATCTTATTTTGATCATAGTGATGTTTAAGATTGGCAAGAAACTTAAGGTTATATGAAAGTGACTCAGTTTCAATAAAACCTGGATTCTCAATAAGCGCACCAATTTCAATATCATCACTTTCTTCTATAGTCCCACAATCAGGCTTAAGAATACCGGCAATTATTTTAAATAAAGTACTTTTTCCACATCCATTCATGCCATGGATGTAAATGCAATCGCCTGATTCAATGGTGAGATTGAGATTTTGAATGACATGGTGTTCTTGAAATGATTTTGAGAGATTGTTTATTGTTATTGTGGGCATGGTGACTCCTTTCTAATTAAAAATCAAATAATGTTCAATAAGATTGAGTGAAATAGGCAAAAGAATATAGAGAAGATTGGATTTGTGTTGAAATTGTAATCCTATGATATTTACACAAAGAAGAAGCAAGATTGTATGCGCGAAGAGAAGATGCCATGGTGTATGATGCAAACCAAATAAAGCAGCTACAAAAACATACTGAATACCAAGCATTAATAATGTATAGCTTGTAATCCTTGTGTGGATATAAAGGTTTGTATGCTTTTTAAGTCTTACACATAATGGATAATAGATTTGTTTTAGCTTTCTTATTTCATGGAAACATATAATGAGAATAGTATTGTTGAGAAATAGGGCGATAAAGTGATTACTAGTAATAATATAGACAAAGTCTACTTGATGAGGAACATGCACAAAAAACAAGTACAGCATCATCAAGATATAAACAACTGTTCCTTTAATCATCATGTTTACCTTTATAAAGAAGTATTATCATAAACACATAAAAACATAGAGAACCAAAGTAAGCCAATAAAAGAGGACCATGAAACAAAGTGTTGAGGATAATACCTGGATGAGTAAGGTTGATTGTCTGTATAAACAAGATCAATTGTACAAGTATGTCTAAATGAAGATTTCTCAATAAGCCACTTAAAAGAATACCTCCTAATAGTGTTGAAAAACCTAAAATAAGCCCTAATACACGATAGAGATAAATATTATGTATATATGCCTGTAAACAAAACATGAATAAGGCAAGAATACCACCACCAATGGATGATAGAATAATATAAAGCAATAGATTCATTCCGGCATTCATAGGAATGAGTTGATATTGATCAACTGCTTCACCTAATAAACTTCCCAAAGGAAAGGGCATTAGACATTTTATTGTCATTATTGTTAAGAGGTGAGTCATCAACATGATCATAAAGGCACTTATAAAACTCAAGCACATATCTTTATGATGATATTCTTGTTTTGTGAGTCTTGTGATGATCATATAGTCATGATGATTTTGTTTTAGGGTGAGTAATTGTGTATTGATGATATTGTTAAGTATGAGGCAGATAAGAAAGAACTGATAGAGATATAATCCCACTTCCTGCATTGTATAGAAGAAGGATATGCCCATATCAGGCATCTGCTTTTTCATTAATATGAGTTCAGAAGCAGGGACATTGGCATATTCTTGTTGATAAGTGATAAGTGTTGTGATGATGATCAAAAGAAAATAGATTATGAAAAGTATTTTTTGTCTTCTTGTTAAGAGTAATGGCACCATATAATCATCCTTTCATAAAAATGAGAATAGTTGAAGTTTATTGCTTCTTTTCTCTGCTTTTATCATAATAGAGGAGGGAGAGGATGAGAATAGGGTGGGCGTTAATGAACACTTTGTAAGCGTAAAGGGGAATATTTATGAGCTTTAAGTTAGCTATCATTGATGATGATCAAGAAGATATAGAAAGAATCAAGAAACTTGTGGGTGATGAGATGGAATGCACATGTTTTCAAGATGTTAAAGTGTTTGATACCAAGATATATTATGATGCACTATTTCTTGATATCGATATGCCAGAAAAATCAGGATTAGAGCTTGCGAGAGAATATCGTGCACTTCATCCCCATACATGTATTGTTTTTATTACTAATCATAATGAACTCGTCTATAAAGCTATTAATACGCATCCCTTTGATTTTATTAGAAAAGAGAATTTAGAAAAAGAACTTCCTCTTGTCCTCAAAGAACTTAAGCGAGAACTCACACCTCATCATACTATTTCATTTGTTATTAAAGGGGCAACATACATTATTAACGAAGAAGATATTTACTATTGCGAAAGCTTCAACCATATTACTATTGTTCATCTCAAAGACTCAGAACTTAGAGTAAATAGCCAGCTCAAGAGTATCATTTCAAAACTTACATCGCCTTATTTCATGCGCACAGGTCGCTCTTACTATGTCAATCTCAAACATGTAATAGCTCTAGAAAACCAAGAACTTATTCTTCATCAAATACATATTCCAATAAGTAGATATCATAAAAAAGCTATTCTAGAGAGATTAAAGGAGGTTAATCATGCATTTTGATATCATTCTTTTTGCACTGATCGCATTCTTTTTGAGCCGTTATCTTTATCACATCAAACAAACGACTTTATTATTTTCTTTGTTGGCGGCGATAGGACTTAGTTTTATAAGTAATGAGCGCATTGCTTATGGATTATTGATTGGGATAATGATAGTGCTCGTAGGATGGAAGAGGACTTTTGAAAGCATATTAGTATTATTGGGGTTAATTGTCATGAAGGTTCTTATTGTCCTGCTTTGTTTTTATGGGGCTGATTTCTTAGGTTATCATCTAGATTTCAATGCTGCAATGTTATATGGGAATATCACTTTAGCTATCGTTGTTTATCTGTTAAGAATGAAACTGAGGAAAGCTTTGTTTCAGTTAAGAAGCTATCATGCTATTGGTTATCTCGCTTTAAGTGGTTTACTGTCGCTTTATATGCTTATTCTCTTTTTTAGTTATAATCAAAGAACACCTAGCTTACTCGTCATATTAGTTATGGTGAGTATGCTTGTATATATGACTATTCTCTTATTACGAAAAGTGCAACAGGTGCAAATAGAAAATGATGACTTAACTTTTCATGAAAAGAATTATCAGATTCTTGAAGACAATCTTAATAACTTACAAGCTCAAAGACATCACCAAAGAAAATACATCCTCAACCTACTTAAAAATCTCAATGACCAGGATTATACAAGCCTAAGAGGTTCCCTGGAAAATGCTCTTATAACACTCAATAAAGCCTATACGATTCATACCGGTCAGGAAACAATGAACCGTATCATATCCTCAGTGCTTCCCCTTATTTTAGAAAAACATATTCAGCTTTATACGTCCTACTATGATGGTCTTGTCCCTCTAAGTAAGCAGGATTATGGCTTACTTATTTCAACACTCATCACTCATGCCATAAGGCAATGTCAAGAACCTAATAAAATCATGATTGATCAATATCAAGAAGATCATCACTATATCTTGGAAATCCGTTATACATCAAAAGTAATTGAACCTGTAGATGCTTATTTCCATTCAAATATGACTTATACGCTGAATGAGAACTATGTGATTATGCAATATCAAAAGATATGTGGATGAAATGATCTTTATCTGCATATCTTATATTTTTATTTCATGAAAATGTTGTATTTTTATTTGAAAGGGGTTGCATTTTCTTTTTGCGCATGTTAGTATACAACACGTCAAGGATAGTTATCGAAAGAGCTAAACCTATAAATATATAAATATGTAATATGTTTTTATGTTACAGCTTTATATATTTATAGGTTTTTTTATTGGAGGAGGGGATGTCATGAAGATTGAGAAAGCGCTTAATAATAATGTTGCGATTATTATTGATGGTGGTGAAGAGAAGATTGTGATGGGAAAGGGGATTGCCTTTTCTAAGCATAAGGGTGATGAAATCAGTTCTGATGCCATCGATAAGACATTTGTATTAAGTTCACCTGATTCATTAAATCAGTTTGCTCAATTACTAAAAGACATTCCTTATGAATATGTAACGCTTGCGCAAGAGATCATTGCTTACGCAAAGACGACATTGGGTAAGAAGCTTGATGAAAAAATAAATATTGATCTGACTGACCATATTTATACAGCTGTTAAGCGTTTAAAGGATGGCATTGTGATTAAAAATGCATTGTTATGGGATATTCAAAGATTTTATCAGGATGAATATACGATAGGTACTTATGCATTAGATGTGATTGAAAAGAAGTTTGGCGTACGTTTACCTGATGATGAAGCTGGCTTTATTGCCTTGCATATTGTGAATGCAGAATTGTCAGAAGGAAATCTTGAAGATATTTATGCGATTACTCAGATTATGCAGGAAATTATGAATATCATCAGACGTACTTTTAATAAGGACTTTGATCAACAGAATGTTTATTATTATCGCTTTATGACACATTTAAGATTCTTTGCGCAAAGACTTATTAATAAAACAACATATCAAGATGAAGATGACATGGATCTCTTTGAAATGATTAAAAAGAAGTATCCATCTTCCTATAAATGTACAGAAAGAATTAAAGAATTTGTGAAAAACCGCTATCACTATGATATATCAGGTGAAGAAGAAATGTACCTGACAATTCATATTGAGAGACTTGTTTATAAGTCATAGTGGTGTTATAGATGAAAGGATGTGAAAGATGATTAAGAAAAACGTACTCATGTAATTTTTGGATGGTGACATTAAGTTGGCCACACCTTCGTACATAACATCATTTTGTTCAAATTTATGATCGGAGGAAAAAGAAAAAATGGGTAAATATGAACAACTCGCTAGAGATATTTTGAAAGAAGTTGGTGGTAAAGAAAACATCAACTCATTAACACACTGTATTACAAGATTAAGATTTAAATTGAAGGATGAAAGCAAGGCTAATGATGACAACCTTAAGAATATGCCAGGTGTTGTTACAGTCATGCATTCAGCTGGTCAGTATCAGGTTGTTATTGGTAACCATGTGCCTGCAGTTTATGCCGATGTTTGTGAAATTGCTGGTATTAATGCTGGCGCTGCTGCTGATGAAGAAGAGGAAGCACCAAAGGGTGTATTCAACAAGCTTATTGATATCATTTCAGGCTGTTTCTCTCCAATCTTAGGCCCAATGTGTGCCGCAGGTATCATTAAAGGCTTAAATGCATTATTGAACTTCTTATTAGGTGCAAGTTATGCAACAAGTGGTACATACATGGTATTAAATGCCATTGGTGATGCTGTCTTCTACTTTATGCCAGTCATGTTAGGTTATTCTTCAGCTAAGAAATTCAAGCTTAATCCTGTAACTGGTATGCTTATTGGTGCAGCATTATGTTATCCTACAATCCAGGCTGATGCTTTAAAAGCTGCTGGAAAAGCTGTAGGTAGCTTAGGTATTTTAGGCTCTTACTATAAGACATTTGCAGGTATTCCATGGATTGCTGCTAACTATACATCAACTGTTGTTCCTGTACTAGTTGTAACTGCATTAGCAGGTAAAATTCAGAAACTTGCTAAGAAGCTTGTACCTGAAATGCTTCAGAACTTCTTTGTACCATTCTTTGTATTATTAATTTCTCTTCCTGTTGGTTTCTTAATCATTGGTCCTATTGTTTCATTAGCAACTAACGCTTTATCAACAGGCTTCACTTCATTATTTAAGATGTCTCCAGTTGTTGGTGGTGCTCTTGTTGGTTTCTTCTGGCAGATCTTAGTTATCTTTGGTTTACATTGGGCATTAGTACCATTAGCAATGATCAACATTACTACATTAGGTTATGATAACGTATTAGCTTCATCATTTGCTGTATCATTTGCTCAGACAGCTGCATTATTCGCAATGTTCTTAAAGATGAAAGATGAAAATCGTAAGGCATTAGCTTTACCAGCTGTTGTATCAGGTATTTGTGGTGTTACTGAACCATCAATCTATGGTTTCACATTACCAGAAAAGAAACCTTTCATCATTTCATGTATTGGTGGTGCTATTGGTGCTGCATTTACTGCTGTTATGAACGCTCCAACATATATCATGGGTGGTTTAGGTGTATTTGGTATCGTTAACTATATTTCACCAAAAGGTGATGCTCATGGTATGTATATACAGTTAATTGGTATCGCTATCGCAATGGTTATTTCTTTCGTACTTACATATATCTTATGGTTTGATCATAGTGAAGAAAAAACTGCTGAAACAAAAGCTCCAGAAAAAGCATCAGGACCAGAATCTATTGTATCTCCAGTAGCAGGCAAGGTTATCAACTTAAAAGAACTTAAAGATGCTGCATTTGCGGAAGGTGCACTTGGTACAGGCTTAGGTATTCTTCCTACAGATGGACATTTCTATGCCCCAGTTAATGGTACAGTCACAACATTATTCCCAACATTACATGCCATTGGTATTACAAGTGACAGTGGTGTTGAAGTGCTTATTCATATTGGCTTAGATACAGTACAGCTTGAAGGCAAAGGCTTCACAGCACATGTAAAACAGGGTGACCATATCACTGTAGGACAGCCATTAGTTGATGTTGACTTAAATGCTGTTAAGAAAGCTGGCTATGAAACACAGACTCCAGTCGTTATTACTAATACAAGAGATTTATTGGATGTATTACCTGTTGGTGAAGGCAATGTCACTGCTGGTGATGAGATTATCAAAATTATTAATTAAATTTTTCAAAAAAAGAATGAAAGTTTACACTTTCACTCTTTTTTACTAACATGGACATAGAAGGAGGAAATAAACATGAGTTTTCCTAGTGGATTTTTATGGGGCGGCGCAACAGCTGCCAATCAGGTAGAAGGCGGATGGAACGAAGGTGGTCGTGGACCAGCTTTAACTGATGTCACTACAGGAGGTTCGGTCAAAGAACCACGTTATGAAACATATATTGACAAAGATGGTAAGCCAGGCAAAAAGCTACAGAAGCAGCCATTACCAGATGGTGCACATTATGCAGTGCTAGATGGGTATCACTATCCAAACCATGAAGCAGTAGATTTCTATCATCATTATAAAGAAGATATTGCTTTATTTGCGGAAATGGGCTTTAAGACATATAGAATGTCTATTTCTTGGAGCAGACTTTATCCAAAAGGCATTGAAAAAGAACCAAACAAAGAAGGTGTTGAGTTCTATCGTAATGTCTTTATGGAACTTAAGAAATATAATATTGAACCATTAGTAACAATCTGGCATTTTGATACACCACTTTACTTAGAAGAACATGAAGGTGGCTGGCTTAATAGAGACCTTATTGAATACTATGTACGTTTCGCAACAACATGTTTTACAGAATATAATGGCTTAGTAAAATACTGGCTAACATTCAATGAAATCAACAATACAGTTATGTTCCTTGATATGTTTGGCAATAAAGCAACTGATGAAGATTATCAGAATGCCTACCAGATTCTTCACCATCAGTTTGTTGCAAGCGCAAAAGCAGTACAGATTGGTCATGCCATCAATCCTGATTATATGATTGGCTGTATGATCTGTGGTATCACACGTTATCCAGCTACATGTGATCCTAATGATATTCTTGCGAATAGATATGGCTGGGAAAAAGGTATCTTCTATTGTGGCGACGTCCAGGCTAAGGGCTATTATGGCACATATGCGAAAAGATTATGGGATGAACATAATGTCCACCTCAATATTACCGAAGAAGATCTTGTAGACTTAGAACGTGGTACTGTTGATATGTACACATTCTCTTATTACATGAGCTCACTTGAAACAACACATGAAGTTAAAGACAAAGTTTCAGGTAACTTCGTAGCAGGGGCTAGAAATGAATATCTTACATACTCAGACTGGGGCTGGGCACTTGATCCAAAAGGCTTACGTTACTATCTTGAAGTTATCTATGACCGCTATGAATTACCACTTATGGTTGTTGAAAACGGCTTAGGTGCATATGACAAGGTAGAAGAAGATGGCAGCATTCATGATGAATATCGTATTGACTACTATCGTCAGCACATCATTGAAATGAATAAAGCGATTGAACATGGTGTAGACCTCATCGGTTATACAACATGGGGATGTATTGACCTCGTATCAGCAGGTACTGGTGAAATGCGTAAACGTTATGGCTTCATTTATGTCGATATGGATGATGAAGGTAAAGGAAGTATGGCAAGAAGCCGCAAAGATTCATTCTATTGGTATAAGAAAGTCATTGCCTCTAATGGTGCGGATCTTGACTAAGTAAAAAGGGCACACTTGTGTCCTTTTTCAATACAATCATAAAACTATGAATCTTGTTATTGCTCGAATCCACCTCCTTGATAACCTCTTGCAATCTCATAAGACATTATTATATACACGTATTATGCCATCGAGATAATCTTCATTAGTATTCATGGAAACTAGAATTCATTGTTGATAGACTCTACCCATATCATGTGCATGAGGTATTATTTTGGCTATATCTTGATCTACCTTTGTGATGTCAAAATCACCCAATCCAATCACCTTTTTTAATATTTGATCATTGGCCATTGGGCCTTCTACCATATCATCATTACATTTCTAGACTTAGCTACAAAGTCAAGCTTATCATCACACACTTCTGGAAATGATAAAACTATTTACAATAGATTAACCTTCCTTTGTCAGTGCCTAACGTTTTGCTTTATTCTCATTTTTTGTACAATAGAACCCATTTTGGAGAATGCCCTGTAGCTTATAGTTCACCATAGAATGACACTATTGTCCTTTCATAAAAAGAAAAGACCAAGTTTTCACTTGGCCTAAGTTCTTATTTAAGTTTCCAGATATCTTCATTATACTGAGCAATTGTTCTGTCACTTGAGAAGAAGCCTGCTTTAGAGATGTTAATGAGCATCTTCTTAGCCCATGCCTTTCTGTCGTTGAAGTCGGCAATAGCTTGTTCTTTTGTCTGGATATAGTCTCTAGCATCAAGTAATGCCATGAACCAGTCTTTGTTTGTCATGTCATTATAAAGTCTGTAAAGGCATTCCTGATCACCAATAGCTTTCATTTCATCACTGACAATAAAGTCTACAAGTTTTCTTAATTCAGGATCATTTGCAAGAACATCCTGTGGGTGATAATCCCCATTCTGGTAATGGGCAATAACTGTATCTGCCTTAGCACCAAAGATATAGATGTTGTCATCACCAACGAATTCATGAATTTCAACATTGGCTCCATCATCAGTACCTAATGTTACAGCACCATTCAACATGAACTTCATATTTGAAGTACCACTAGCTTCCTTAGAAGCTAATGAAATCTGTTCAGAGAAATCAGCTGCTGGAATAATAGATTCTGCATATGTCACATTGTAGTTTTCTACCATCACAAGCTTTAAGTATGGTGATACTTCAGGGTCATTGTCAATGATCTGCTGTAAGCAGAGGATTGTGTGGATGATATCTTTGGCAAGAATATAGGCAGGAGCTGCTTTCGCACCAAAGATACATGTGATAGGATGAGCAGGCTTATTGCCAGCTTTGATCTGTAAGTACTGGTAGATAATATAGAGAACATTCATTTGCTGACGCTTATATTCATGTAATCTCTTAACCTGAACATCGAAGATTGATGAAGGATCAAGCTTAATGCCTTCCTTAGCTTCAATAACGTGAGCTAATTGTTCTTTCTTTGTCTGCTTGATGGCAAGTAATTCTTCAAGAACTGCATCATCATCAACGAATTTCTGTAATTCTTCGAGCTTGTTGGCATCTTCCTTATAGCCTTCACCAATAAGCTTATCGATAAATGCTGTTAATTCTTCATTACAAGATAATAACCATCTTCTGAATGTCACACCATTAGTCTTATTGTTGAAATGTGTTGGATAGAGCTTATAGAAATCATGTAATTCAGTATCTTTTAAGATATCTGTATGAATAGCTGCGACACCATTGATAGAGAAACCAAAGTGAATATCCATATGAGCCATATGAACAGTCTTGTTGGAATCAATGATGGCTACTTTTTCATCAGCACATCTTTCACTTGCAACAGCATCCAATGCTTCAATGATTGGAACTAACTGTGGAACGATTTCTTCAAGATAATACATTGGCCATTTTTCTAATGCTTCGGCTAAGATTGTGTGGTTTGTATAGGCACATGTCTTAGAAGTAATGTCGATTGCCTGTTTCATCGTCAAGCCTTCTTGCATCAGTAAACGAATTAATTCAGGAATGACCATTGATGGATGTGTATCATTGATCTGGATACATACATGCTTATCTAATTCTGTTAAGCTAATACCTCTCTTCTTGATGTCTTCAAGAATCATCTGAGCACCATTTGATACCATGAAGTATTGCTGATAAATACGTAATTTACGACCATCTTCATCACTATCATCAGGATAGAGGAATAAAGTCAAATTCTTTAAGATATTAGATTTATCAAACTGAATACCATCATGAACAATATGCTCATCAACAGAAGCAATATCAAATAAATGTAATTTATTCTTATTACCCTTATAACCTAAAACATCTAAATCATATAATTCAGATTTTAGAGAAAAGTCTTTGAAATCAACAGTATAGTGTTTGTTTGTAGGAATAAGCCATGAGTGGTCATCGATCCAAGGGTTTGGTGTTTCACACTGTTTGTTGTGGTCAAAGACCTGTTTGAATAAGCCTAAGTGATAATTTAAACCAACACCATCACCTGGAAGATCTAAAGTCGCAATAGAGTCTAAGAAACAAGCAGCCAGTCTACCTAAACCACCATTACCTAAAGAAGGTTCAGCTTCAATTTCTTCAATTTCTGCTAAGCTCTTGCCATTCGCTTCAAATAAATCTTTAACTTCCTTACGAATACCTAAGTTAATGAGGTTATTACTCATTAATTTACCAATCAAGAATTCAGCAGAGAAGTAGTAAACCTTACGGTCTCCTTCAATTGTCTTCTTATCTTCAAGTAATTCTTTAACAACACTTAATAAAGCAACATAAGCTTGTTCATCAGAACAATCCTTTAATGAAAGATTGAATAATGTCTGAACTCTTTCTTCAATTAACGTTTTAACATCCATCGGGTGTCTCTCCTTTAAATTCGGTTTGTTTTTTCTGTAATATCACGCATGCGATTTTTTAACGCATCAGTAAAGTCATTGGCATTTAAACGCCACATCCAGTTAATACCTAATGTATTAGGCTGATTCATACGTGCGCTATTATCAAGTTTGAGATAATCCTGCATTGGGATAATGCATTTATCACTCTTACTTGCCATGATACAATCAATGCTCATATCTACAAGTGTTGCATCATCATCACAATCTGTATGTAAGTAATCTTTAAGCATTTGTCTTTCTTCAGGATGAATATTCTTAAACCATCCCATCATTGTTTCATTGTCATGTGTACCTGTATAAACAACAGAATTCTCTGTGTAGTTATGTGGGAGGTAGTTGCTTGCACCTGAAGAGTCACGTGAGTCAAAAGCGAACTCAAAGACCTTCATGCCAGGATAGCCACACTGCGCAACCATTTCCTTAACTGTATCCGTTAAGTAACCTAAGTCTTCGGCAATGACATCAAGCTTGCCTAAAGATTCTTCAACAGTCTTAAATAAGTCATAGCCTGGACCTTTTTCCCAATGTCCATTAACAGCTGTCTCATCACCATAAGGAATAGAGAAATATTCATCAAAACCTCTGAAGTGATCAATACGTACAACATCATAAGCTTTCTTACAATAAGCAATTCTCTGAATCCACCAGGCATAACCTGTTTCCTTATGTTTCTTCCAGTCATAAAGTGGATTGCCCCAAAGCTGTCCTGTTGCTGAGAAACCATCAGGTGGTACACCGGCAACAGCTGTTGGCTTAACATCTTCATCAAGCTGGAAGAGCTCTGGCTGACCCCATACATCTGATGAGTCAAATGCTACATAAATAGGGATATCACCAATAATCTTTACCCCTTTACTGTTGGCATAAGCTCTTAAGGCATACCACTCTGTCCAGACAAAGTACTGAAGGAATTTATGATAGTTGATCTCACTAGCGAGCTCAGCTCTTTTTGCATTAAGTGCTTCTTCATCTCTTAAACGTAATTCACGAGGCCAGACTTCCCAGCCTTGATTATCATAAGATGCCTTGATTGCCATAAAGAGCGCATAGTCATCAAGCCACCATTTATTTTCTTCACAATAAGCCTGAAAATCTGCATCTTCAACAATATTGGAATTTTCATAAGCTTTTCTTAACAATGGATATCTATTTTCATATAGATATTCATAATTAACTTTATCGCTATTCACATCAGCTTCAGGTAAGTCTTCTTCATCTAAATAACCACGCTTTACAAATTCATCTAAAGAGATGAAATATGGGTTACCAGCAAAAGTAGAGAAAGACTGATAAGGTGAATCACCATATCCTGTAATACCTAAAGGAAGAATTTGCCAGTATGTCTGTTTAGCTTCTGCTAAGTCATCAACGAACTTATAGGCAGCTTCATCAAAGCAGCCAATCCCATATTTACTAGGCAAACTAGAAATAGATAGAAGCACACCACTTTTTCTCATAAATTATCCTCCATCAAAATACCATAATGATCTGAAACAACAGGTTCATTCTTCCCATCAAAGATCACTTCATGGCTTAATACATTTTCATCACGATTACACCAGATATAATCAATACGCATACCATCAACAGCTTCATCCCAGCCATCAATCTTGCCTTGAGCAGTGAAACGACCTGATACTTTTTTGGCAAGATCACGGGTATCTTTCCAGCCATCATTTTTTATAGTTTCATAGCTTTGATCTTTCAATACATCGGGAGCATTGAAGTCACCAGCAAGATAAACGGGCATATCTTTTGAAGCTGCTACACTTTTGAGTTTCTTCCATTGTTTGATAAAAGGCTCTTCATCATCATCCCACCAGCCAAGATGGGCAGTGTAGACGTAGAAGCTTTGTGTACCTTTGGTGATTTCAACACCAAGCGCGTTTCTCTTCTTCCAGAAAGAATAATCGTTTGTCGTAGTGAGTAATGTGTTTTCGCTAGCCGTAATTTTATGCTTAGAAAAGATGGCTAGACCTTCATCAAAACGGTCATAGCCAACTTTCACAGGAATATATGTCCAATAATACTTGCCTTCAAGAAGCTTACTCAAAGCAAGGGCAAAGTTATCTTCTTTAATGATATCTCTTCCAACATAATGTTCGTCGCAAGAAATACTCTTTGCATTCATTGTTTGATTCACTTCTTGTAAGGCAATGACATCAATATCACGACTTGAAATCACATGAGCGATTGCTTTAAGTTTATTGTCTTCATTTGCATCACTAAGTGAGTGCGTATTTAATGTCAGTAATTTCATTTATTTTCCAAGAGCGTCATTAATATCTGACTTGAGGACATCAGCTTTAGGACCATAGATAGCCTGTACACCATTATCCTTCTTCAAGAGTCCCTTGGCACCTTCCTTCTTCCAATCGTCAACATCAGCAACTTTATTGATATCATTAACAGTAACTCTTAAACGTGTCATACATGCATCAACTAACTGAATATTGTCACGACCACCAAGTAAGTTAATAATAGCTTCTACCTGAGCACTACCTTCATGGGCAGTAGATGCTTCATCACTTTCCATGTCATCATAGTTACCATTTCTACCAGGAGTAGCGAAGTTGAACTTCTTGATCATGAAGTTTGCAACAAAGTAACCAACAACAGCGAAGATAATACAAGCAATGATGAAGTTAATGATATCGCCACCAAGACCAGCCTGGATGGACATAGGCATACGTGTTAAGAATTCGATATTACCAAATGAGTGTACTCTTAAGTGTACTAAGTCACTGGCTGCGAAAGCAAGACCCTGAAGGACTGCATAAACAAGGTAAAGTGGAACAGCTGCAAACATGAACATGAATTCGATTGGTTCAGTTACACCAGTTAAGAATGTAGCAAGGAATGTAGAGACGAACATTGATTTATATTTATGTTGTTTATCTTTATCAACATTCTTATACATGGCAAGAGAGAAACCAGCTAACATACCAGTAGCACCAATCATCTGACCTACTTTGAAACGAGCTGGAGTAACTGTTGTAAGTAAGTGATTGTAAGCAGACATGTTGCCAGCTTTCTTAAGGTTGATTAAGTCTGTAACCCAAGCTAACCATAATGGATCCTGACCGAATACTTCTTTGCCCTTTTGAGCACCTGTTAAGATAGTATATGTACCACCAAATGAAGTGTAGTTCATTGGAATTGTAAGCATATGATGAAGACCGAATGGTAATAAGAGACGTTCTAATGTACCATATACGAATGGTGCGATAAATGGAGCTGTCTTAGAAGACTGGGCAATCCAGACACCAAATGCATTGATAGCACCCTGAACGAATGGCCATACAATTGACATTACGATAGCAATAACAACTGAGTGAACAATAACCATTAATGGAACGAAACGTTTACCATTGAAGAATGAAAGAGCGTCTGGTAATTTACGGAAGTTGTAGTATTTGTTGTAGACAACACCACCAACGAAACCGGAAATAATACCAACAAAGACACCCATATTAAGAGCAGCAGAACCAAGTACTGTTGTGAAATAACCACTGACTGGAATCTTAGCACCAAAGAGTGTATGCGTATAAACAGTAGTTGCACTGTTAACCATGTCAGCTGTAACACCAAAGATTGTACCTGTAATATTATTGATTAAGATAAATGCGATTACTGCAGCAAATGCCCCACCGGCACGATCTTTAGCCCAGTTACCACCAATAGCAGCGGCGAAGAGAATATGTAGGTTGTTGATGACAGCCCAACCAATCTGTTCCATAACAGTACCAATTGTCATCACAAATGAGACATCAGCACCGAACATCTGAACAACTTTACCAAGAGAAATCATTAAACCAGCAGCAGGCATAACAGCGATAACTGTCATTAAAGCTTTACCTAACTTCTGTAAGAAATCAAAGTTAATACCTTTTTTCTTCTTACCTTCAGCTGGAACATCTTTACTTGCAGGTGCATCTTCAATAACAAGCATATCCTGTCCAGCTTCATGATGACCTTCTTTGATGATCAGCTTTTTACCTTCAAGGTTTTCTGCTTTAGTGAAGACAACAGGTGTAATCGTATTAATGCCTTTAGATTTAAAGAAATCTAAATCAGCTTCATACAATAAATCACCTTTTTCAACAACCTGACCTTCTTTAACATGCCAAGTGAATCCTTCACCCTGTAAGTTAACAGTTTCAAGACCAAAGTGAATGAGAATTTCAATACCATCATCAGTCATTAAACCAACTGCATGTTTTGTAGGAGCCACCATTTTGACTGTAACGTCTGCAGGTGCATAAACTTTCCCGTCCTCTGGAATGATGGCACATCCATCACCCATCATCTTCTCGCTGAAGACTGGATCTGGGACATCTGTGATTGGCACGACTTTGCCCTTAATAGGCATACCTAAAACTTTCCCCTTACTCATTTCTTTTTCCTCCTGTAATGGGTTTTTGAGATAGAATTCTTTTCCCGTTTCATTCCATCTCTTTTCTTTACACATCCTATTTTATAGAATGTAAAAGCTTTCACAAGATAGTTTACGCAATATTCTTGCCTATTTACGCAACAATTATGCATATCTTGGCGCAATCATAGTGCAACGGTTGACAAATGCATGATTTAAGCGAAAAATAGGTGTGAGGTGATTTTATGGCAATAACAATTAAAGATATCGCAAAAAAGGCAGGTGTATCGCCTTCAACCGTCTCTCGTACCATCAACAATCATTATTCCATCAGCGAAGAGACAAAAGCTAAGGTACGAGCTGTTATGGATGAACTTGGCTATGTTTATGACAAAAGCCATTTACAGACCCATACGATTGGGGTTGTCTTTCCAAGATCAATGGTCGATGTTTACGAAAATCCTTTCTATCTTGAAATCGTCCGTGGTATTAGTTATCTCTGTAATAAAGAGCACTACACCCTTAATTTAATTACTGGTGCTGATTTCAGAGAAATTAAAACCAGTATTGAGATTGCAAACTGTGAAGGTTATATCTTCCTCTATGCTGATATCAATGAAGCCCTTACGCATTATATGGTTGAACATGAGATTCCCTATATTGTCATTGGTAAACCGGCTATGCAATCTGTCACTTCATTAAGTGTTGATACGGATAATGTGCAGGCTGGCTATGAAGCTGTGAAATATCTCATTAGTAAAGGCCATAAAAAGATTGGCTATATTGGAGCCGAAAAACATGCCCAATATGCCTTGGATCGCCGCATTGGCTATACACAAGCTATTACCGAAGCAGGCTATCCTCTTCGTGATAATTACATTCATACACTTTCTTCAAGCTATACCTATAGTCCGGATGACATTCTTTCCTTGCTTAGAAGTGAAAACTGTCCAACAGCTTTTGTCGTATGTGATGACATTTATGCTGTTATTATGACACGCTTGATTGATGAAGTAGGAAAGAGGGTACCTGATGATATTTCTCTTATTAGCTTCAATAATTCTATCTTTGCCCGTCTTGCCAATCCACCACTCACAACAATCGATGTCAATCCAAACCAGTTAGGCATGGAGGCTGTTGTTCAGATTGTCAAACATATTGAAACACCAACAATGTTTGCGACAAGAACAATCGTCCCTTTTACAATCAGAAAGCGACAAAGTGTTAAAAGTGTATAGTCATTTTTTTCACATTCACAATATAATATCGTATAAACAAATACAATCCTTAGAAGATTTTTTCAAAATATTTTTCTAAGGCTAGCTAGATAGTAACATGTTGATTGTTTTAAATCTTTTACATCGTGTATAATCATAGTATTCTCGTATATATCTAAGAAATCTATTATGAAGAGGTAAGGAAATGGATATAAAAATTATCTTTTTTGACATTGATGGAACATTGAAAAGTTTCCATAATGATGGCTTAACACCCGGTGTAATCCAGGCGCTTCGCCAAGTGCAACAACGTGGTATTAAGATTTTTATCGCGACCGGTAGAGCACCCTATATGATGCCACATTTTGATGGTGTGAATTTTGATGGCTATCTTTGTTTTAATGGCGGCTATAGCTATACAAAAGAGCGAGTGCTTTATCATAATGCTCTCGATAAGCAGGATATTGAGCAGCTTATACATAATGCCAAGATAATGGGTGAAGATGTATTGGTTGCTGGAGTTAAGGAAATGAGTGCGACTGGACTCAATAAGGCTCTTGAAGACTATATGAGCTTTGCGAAATTAAAAATCACAAATTATGGCGACAAACATTTACAAAATGTCCTTGATCACGATGTCTATCAGTTGATGGTTGGAACAAAAGAAGAACAGGATGCAGAGCTTCTTCAGGGCATTAAGAATTTGAAAGTTACAAGATGGTGGGACTGTGCTTGCGATATTGTTGATAAGGATTGTTCTAAGTCACAAGGCATCAGCCATGTCTTAGAAGCTTATGGTTATGATCGAGAGAATGTTATGGCTTTTGGTGATGGTGGCAATGACATGGATATGTTGGCATATGCAGGAATGGGCGTAGCTATGGGCAATGCGAAAGAAAAAGTCAAAGCCTGTGCCAATTATGTAACAGATTCTGTTGATGATGATGGCGTTGTGACTGCACTAAAACACTTCCATATTATATAGAAAGGTGATCATGATGAAATATAAGTATGATATCTGAGGATATATTTATGATGAGGATTTAGAAGAAAGACCAGTCAGTGATCTTGATTGTTGTCCTCGATGCCATATGGATCAAACTCATCTTAAACCTATAGAAGAATAGAGTGATGATATAATGATTGTGCTTTATGCTTTTTTCGATATAATACTTGTGGTGATATTATGATCAAAATTGTACAAGAAAAAGAAGCAAAATTTATAACTCATGCTGGCTCCTTCCATGCCGATGAAGTCATGGCAACGGCATTACTTGAAATACTCTATGATGAAATCTTGCTTGCAAGAGTAGGTGAGGTAGAAGAGGCGAAAGAAGATGCCTTTATTTATGATGTTGGCTTAGGTAACTACGACCATCATCAGGAAGATAAGGTAAGAAGAGAGAATGGCATTGCTTATTCATCCGTTGGGCTTATATGGCGTGATTATGGCAAGGAAGTTCTTAAGAAAATGGGTATTGAAGATAATCTGGAAGATTATTTCTTGGATATCGATGAACAACTCATTATGCCTATTGATGCTTTAGATAATGGCGAAGGTGAACGTGCTCCTATGACTATCACCAGTGTTATTTCTCTCAACAATCCCTTCTGGAATGCACAGAAGACAAGTGATGAAGCATTTCTTGAATCGGTTAGCTTTGCTCATACTGTATTTTGTGGATATGTTGATTATTTGACAACTGTTTATCAGGATCAGGAACTGGACTGGGATAAAGGCTATGAATGGCTTGATCAAGTCTTAAAGAAGCTTGTGCTTAATGTTGCCAATAAGGCAAACTGCTTTATTTATAATGAAGAAGGTAATGCTTTGGATATGTGGGACGAATATGGAGAAGATGTTCTGACATACTACCGGTGTCCTGTTGAGCATGCCCATCAAGGTGTTCATAATGTCCGCAAGATGTTTATTGATCCACTTTCCTATGAACGACCAGAATATGAAGGCATTACTTCCTATCCCATTGAACAAATCGCAATTATTCTAGGAGAGCATCAGGGAGAAGCCATGCTTGAAAAGATTTTTGATCGTTGTATTGAATCAGAAGCAAGTCGTCTTTGTGGTAATGACTATGTTGAACAATGTATTGATTTAGCCCAGGATCATATTGTCGTATTAAAGAAGTTTGCTCCATGGAAAGGGACATTATTAAAATCAGAAAGTCCTAAGGCCAATGATGTCTATCTCGTTGTCTTTCCTTCTCAAAGAGGTGGCTGGAACTACCAGGGTATTCCGCTCTCACCGGCAAGCTTTGACACACGTATAACTGTGCCAGAGGAATGGTGTGGGAAAAGGGACCAGGAATTAGCTGAGTTAACAGGTATTAAGGAAGCTCGCTTCATTCATCCCAATGGCTTTATTGGCGGCACGGATAGCTTTGAAGCAACGATTGCCCTAGCGAAAGCCATCATAGCTTATACCGAAAGTCAAAAGAAATAAGCTCTATCGCATGATTACGATAGAGCTCTTTTTTAGTCTTTTTTCATTTTTATTTTAATGGAACGCTTTATGGCATAAGGGGCAAATGCCTTTAATTTACCATTTTCAGCAGTGAACATTCTTGTATTTTCTGGTTTATCTCTTGTCAGATGAATGGCATCAAATTCACATTTTGTCGTACATAAACCACATCCAATACATCTGTTAACATCAACAATTGTCGCACCACAATGAAGACAACGATTCGTTTCATTCTTGACTTGTTTTTCTGTAAAAGGCATACGTAAGTCATCAAAGCTCTTTGCCACTTTCTTTAAACCAGGAATCTGACGGGAAGCATTATCGTAGCTTTCAATAGAAATATTGTTTTTATCGAGTTCATCAAAATGACGTAAATCACGCCCAATTGTGAGTGACTGCCCTTTGTGGACATAACGGTGAATGGACTCATAGCCATCTCTACCATCGGCAATCGCATCAATCGCAAAACGTGCACCATGATAGATATCACCACCGACAAAGATATCTGCTTCACCTGTCTGTCTTGTTATTGGATCGGCTATAATCGTACCATTCTCTCTTACTTCAACCAAGCTATGATCTAATAAATGCCCAAAGACTGGTGCTTGTCCAATGGCTAATAAGATATGATCACATGGTATTTCTTTAGTTGTTGTATCATCATAGATTGGATGGAAATGACCGTCCTTATCATAAACCTGGATACAACGCTTAAAGATCATGCTTTTTATTTTGTCATTTTCAACAACAATTTCCTGTGGTCCCCAGCCATAATTGATATCAACGCCTTCCTGTAAGGCTTCTTCAACTTCTTGTATATCTGCAGGCATTTCTTTTGGTGATTCGAGACAGAACATCATTGTCTTTGAACTGTTGATTCTTGCGGCTGTACGAGCAACATCAATCGCAACATTACCACCACCAATGACAACAGTTCTTCCATTTAAAATATCTGTTTGACCATGGTTAACACGGTTAAGGAATTCAACACCGTTGAGGGCATATTCTTCATTGGATATGTTGATTTTTCGACCTGACTGCATACCGATGGCAAGATAGAATGCTTTGTAGCCTTGTTCTCTTAAATCCTGCAGGGTGAGATCTTTGCCAACATTGACACCACATGCGATCTTCACACCCATTTTCTCAATCACACATATTTCTTTTTGAATCAAAGTGCGATCTAAACGGAAGGATGGAATACCATAACGTAACATACCGCCAGGTTCTTCTTCTTTTTCAAAGATTGTCACTGGATAACCATGCATACGTAAATAATAGGCGGCGGATAAACCGGCAGGACCAGCGCCAATAATGGCAACCTTGTAAGTATCATCCCACATCTTACCAATATCATTAGAACATTTTGGAATATAGAGATTATCATGACTTAATGCATGAAGAGATACGAACTTCTTGATTTCATCGATTGCTACAGCCTCATCAATAGTTCCTCTTGTACACTCATCTTCACAGCGACGATTACAAATAGCACCACATACAGCAGGTAATGGATTATCCTGCATGATTAATTTATAGGCCTCATCATAGCGACCCTGTTTCGCAAGTTCAATATAGCCTTGAACAGCAATATGAGCAGGGCAGGCTGACTTACATGGAGCTGTACCTGTTTTATAAGTATGTAGTTTTGCATCTTCTCTAAAATGCTTATTCCATTTTTCTGGACCCCACTTTGTCGCATCTGGTAATTCAGTTAATGGATATGTCTGATTTTCACCATCTTTCAAACATAGCTTTTGACCGAGCTTTGCAGCTCCAACAGGGCATATTTCGACACATTTTCCACAGCCAACACAATTGTCGGGATTAACATGGGCACGATAAGCCGATGCCGATAGATTAGGAGTGTTGAAGAGCTGAGAAGTACGCAATGCATTACATGTTGATGTATTACAATTACAAATACCCACAATCTTGTCTTCACCATCTAAGTTGGTAATCTGATGCACATAACCCTTTTCTTCAGCATTCTGTAAGATTTCCATGGCTTCATCATAGGTAATATAATGGGCATCTTTATGTGACTCAACAATATATTCCGCCATATCACCAACAGCTAAGCAATAATAATCTTCAACATTACCATCACCTTCTCCACGAATTGTCTGCTGTCTTCGACAAGAACAAATATCGGCACAAATCTTGTCATACTTTTTAAGCCAATAGGAAAGTTTTTCAAGGGAAACGGCTTTGCTATTTGCCTCAATAGCCTTTTCTACCGGGATGACATGCATCCCAATGCCCCCACCTCCAGGAGGAACCATGTGGGCAATTTTGCCGACTGGAACACTGGAAGCGTAATTGAAGAAGGTTGCGACTTCGGGATGTTTCTCAAGCAACTTACCATTCATCATCATATATTCACCACTACCAACGACCCATTGTGGTACGAAGTATTGTTTATGATGCGCGCTATTATCACGGTCGAATTCCAATAAGCCGATTCCTGCAATCTTCTCTGCCATCGCTTCAGCTTCATCAGGCGTCATATTATTTCTTTGTGCAAGTTCATACTTTGTCAGTTTAACAGTACGCTTTTTCTTGAATGATAACATAAAGCGTATTTCATCTTTTTCCAACAAACGATCAATCAACCAAAATTCAGGATTGTTTTCAGGTACTTTCTTCGAGAGTGCCATCTTCATATCACTTGTAATCATCACGACAAGTTTCTTGATGAGTTTAGCTTTTTCTTCATCAGCACACTTGTAATCATCAGGAAGAAAGTCTGAATCATTGAACATATAGTTCTTATAATCTTCTCTAATCATGTACCTACCTCTTATAATGTTTAATATCTATATTCATTTTAGTGCAATTAAGTCCACAAAAACAATATTTCACATAAAAGTAATAAAAACAAAATAGTGCCTATTACTTAACACAAAACAAAAAATCATTTAGAATGGTAATAGAAATGAAAGCGGATACAAAAAAGGGAGATGAAAGTATGAAAAACTATAATGTGTACCTCTATCATGATAATGAACCAATCACACAGGTTACTGCAAGAAATACTCTTGATGCCTATATGAAGGCTTATCAAAAAGTTCCAGATGAAGAAGAGAATGCGTTAACGGTAAGAGAAGCTTGGTCAGAAATCCAAAATGAATATCTTGATGAAAATGGTCAGCCAAGAGTTGCAGAAATACGTGCAAGTGCTTATACTGGCGAAAATCATGAACATAATACGGTCTATGGCGTTAAAATTGTATTGCCAGATAATGCCAACTTAGATATTCGTGCTGACTATGATAAGAATGGATTCTTTAATGTCTATCTTAATGGTAAGAAAATTTATTAATCATTATAGGGGCTTAATTGCCCCTATTCAATTAGGGAGAGATTAATGGATAAAGTGATATTTTTAGATATTGATGGTGTACTGAATAATGCAAGTACCAGCAATATTGTTGAAACAACAGGTTTTATTGGTGTAGATGAAAGAAATGTGAGGGTATTGGTGAAACTGATGAAGGAAGTGGATGCGGACATTGTGCTTTCGTCAACATGGCAAGCAGATCAACAAATGTATGACTATCTCACGGATACTCTTAAACAATATGATATTCATATATCGGATCAAACGAATGAAAAAGGAATATTAAGAGGAACGGCAATCAGGCAGTATATAAAGAAACATGATGTGAAGCATTATGTTGTCATTGATGATTGGATGTTTCCTGATTTCTTAAAAGGAAGTTTTCTAAAACATGTCATTAGGAGTGATGAAATGACAGGCTTAAAAGAAGAACAAATCCCAGAAATCATAAGGGCCCTATCCTTATAATGAGAATTGACTCTAAATATGCCTTTAGAAGCCTCAAATATCGCTTAAGAGAAACTTTCTTCACTTTTTTGAGAAAAACCCTTGCAAAGGGCGGAGATGCGTGGTACTATAGGCGAGCAGTCCCGAGAGGGACGCAGCCGAACACTGATAACTGAACAGAAACACGTCAGATAAACAAGAAAAGACATTCGGAAGAATGCAAGCAATAGAGAGAGCTAGATGCTCTCCATGAGACGATGGAGAGTTTGATCCTGGCTCAGGATGAACGCTGGCGGCGTGCCTAATACATGCAAGTCGGACGGAGCGCTTCGGCGCTCAGTGGCGAACGGGTGAGTAGCACATGGGCAACCTGCCCTTCAGAGGGGGACAACAGCTGGAAAC